>JBGCFJ010000709.1:0-4996 GCA_045106885.1 Saprospiraceae bacterium | reverse complement strand
CAAAAAAAACGCCATGTCCTCTATGAACGCTGTCCCTCTGTGGTCAAAAAAATGTTAGTTTATATTTATCTTAGGGGCGAGGAAAATAATAACCTACCAGCCTGGCGGATTCTTTTTACTTTTAGCTGCGTTAAAATTATTCAACGTAGCAACGGCTATGCTAAATAATTTTGCCTTGCTAAAAGAAAAAATAACCTCGTCATTTCTGGTAGGTTATTTATTGCCTCGCCCCTTAGTACTTATATTTTATTTTTTGAAAATACCAAAAATGAATAAATGATTTGATAATAGGTACTTGTTTCCAACTTTGACGAACGTTTAATCATTTATTCCTTTTCTCATACACTCATTTTAGTAAATCAATTACCTGTTTTATCCCTACAAAAACTGGCTTTTTAAGACAACATTTTATTAGACGAATTATGAATACGAATATTTATCGACGAATTGCAGATAGCAAATGGTTTCAGAATACCATTATTTTTTCCATCCTTGCTGCTGGAGTAATTGTAGGTATTGAGACTTATGGAGATACCGTCAAAGAATGGTTACCCTTATTGCATAGCCTAGATTATGCTATTTTATTAATTTTTACGGTAGAGGCAATTATAAAAATAGCTGCTGAGGGAAGGCAACCCCTGAATTATTTTAAAGATCCTTGGAATGTTTTTGATTTTTTCATTGTGATTGTTTGCTGGATGTCTATCTTCTTGCCGAATATAAATGCTGGGTTTGTGGCTGTTTTTCGATTGGCTAGGATATTACGAGTACTCCGACTAGTAACAGCTCTACCTCAATTAAAAATGTTGGTTGATGCGATGCTAAAAAGTATTCCTTCTATGGGCTACGTAAGCATTCTTTTATTTTTGTTGTTTTATATTTATGGCGTATTAGGTGTTTTTATGTTTGGAGAAAATAACCCAGTTCATTTTGGAGATTTACAAACTTCTTTGATTACCTTATTTCAAATTACCACGTTAGAAGGATGGGCTGATATTATGTATATTAATGTCTTTGGTTGTGACCACCCACAATGGGGAAGTGAATACTGCCCAAATCCTGTTGCCAATGGAGCGGGAGCGATTATCTATTTTATTTCCTTTGTTTTGATTGGAACAATGATTGTCTTAAACCTTTTTATAGGGGTTATCATGAATAGTATGGATGAAGTGGCAAATGAACAGAAAATGGAAGAGTTGGCGAGTGCTAAAACGGTAGGTGGCGCTCCTAGCTTAAATCACGATATTAGCCGATTACAAATCCAATTGAAAGAAATTCAAGACCAATTGCAATTTATAGGACATAGAATAGAACGAGAAGAAGAAAATAGGAGAGGATAGATTGAGTCATTGGTCAATAGTCATTGGTAACTCTTGAGACTGTTCAAATAACTGTGTTTAGGCAGAATTTTAGCATTGAAAATCAAGGCTTTACTGCTTACTGCCACTGCTGACTGTCTACTCTCTAACTCTTAATGACTATTGACCTATGACTAATGACTAACTATACATTGCGCTAATTTCTTTTTCAAATTTTTCTCTCACCACCCGTCGCTTCAACTTCATGGTAGGTGTTAATTCTGGTTTAGACCCATCTTCTTTGACCGCATCCCAAGTTGTTGGCAATAGCGTGAACTTCTTGATTTGCTCGATATGACTAAAGAGTGGATTAAATTGGTTAATTATTTCTTGGTAGCGAGCAATTACCTTTTCATTTTTGCAGACTTCGTCTAAGGAATTAAAAGGAACACCATTTTGTTTACACCAGTCTTGTAAGGCTTCAGCAGAGGGAACTAATACCGCAGAAACGAATTTTCGTTTCTCTCCAACTACCATCATCTGTTCAATTAGGAAATCTTCCTTAAACTTATTTTCGATTGGGGCTGGTGCTACATATTTACCTCCCGATGTTTTTAATAACTCTTTTTTACGGTCTGTAATTTTTAGAAAATCATGCCCTCCTGGACCTTTTACCATTTTCCCTATATCTCCTGTTTTGAACCAAACCTTACCATCAATGTCTTTAAAAACTTCCGCATTTTTGGCGGGTTTATTATAATAGCCTTGCATGATATTAGGCCCAAAAGCTAAGATTTCGCCTTCTCCATCTCGATATTCCCCTTCTGAACGGTCGATTAAAATATCTACGCCTTCTATTGGTCGTCCGACCGTTCCCATCATTGCAGCTCCTGGTTCGTAAGCGTTAACCGTTAAAGATGGAGAGGTTTCTGTCAATCCATAACCTTCTCTAATCGGAATACCAGCAGCAGAAAAGACCCGCATTATTTTAACAGGACAAGGCGCTGCACCCGTAACGATTCCATTGACATTGCCACCTAAAGCAGCTCGCCATTTACTATAAATTAGTTTATCTGCTATACTTTGTTTAATACCAGAAAGACCTGCATATTTTTTGTCGTAATTATAATCGTCTGTCAAACTTAATGCCCAAAAGAATAATTTTTTCTTGAAGCCAGTCAAAGTTAATCCTGTGTTATAAATTTTTTCATAGACCTTTTCTAGAAGCCTAGGTACAGTTGTGAAAAAGTAAGGTTTTACGGCTTGTAAATCGCCACTAGGCCCTCCTAGATTGTCTGTTCCTGTAAAATAAACCTTTGCACTTTTTGCCATGTAACTGTAGGATACAGTACGTTCAAAAATGTGACACATGGGCAGAAAACTTAGCACTTGATTGCCTGCTTCGGTCGGTAATAAGCTAATAGTGCTTTTAACAACATGGACTAAATTATTATGGGTTAGTACAACTCCCTTTGGATTACCTGTTGTTCCTGAAGTATAAATGAAAGTGACGACGTCTGTTGGTTGTACGGTAGCCGCTATTTTTGCCACTTCTGCTTTTTTACTTTCATCGCTTAAATCTTCATAATATTTTCTATTAGGCTGTTGGTCGAAAGTGTAAGTATCTATTAAGGTTGGAATATTGGCTTTAGCTTTAATTACTTTATCATAAAGGTCGCCTGTACCAACAAAAGCATACTTCACTTCTGCATCATTAAAAATATAATCATAGTCGGATGAACTAATTGTAGGATAAACAGGTACCGTAATGATACCTAATTGTTGGGCAGCTAAGTCCATAATGGTCCACTCAGGGCGATTCTTATAGCTGATTAAAGCAATTTTATCTCCCTTCTGTAAACCGAGGTTTAGCAATCCACCAGCCATTTTTTGGCTATTCGTGATGATTTGTTCTGTACTATAAGAAGTCCATTCATTACTACCTGGTAAGCGATGATTAAAAGCTTCTTTTAGTGGAAAGTTTTTTTGTTGATAAAAAATGCAGTCAAATGCTCTAGTGATGTTTTGCATATAAAGAATAAATTTAATTTTAATACCTAAATGAATGACAATATTTTGACCTAAAAATACATTATTTAACTGAATTGTAAAGTTATCTGGTTAGCTAGAAAATGTTTGACTTAAAAGAGATTATTTGACTTTTTGTACTTTTTTTGAAAAAAATTAACTTTTAATAAAAAAAATAATTTTATTTTTTTGTAAATTCATAGTAAAAAGTGACTGGATAAAATTAATATAAACTATAGGAAAAGAACAAAAAAATAATTTTATTTTGACAGATATTATACATAGTTTAAGTTTTTTGAATACGAAGAATTTAAAACGGTTTAATTTAATATAAATGTAAAGATTGTTGGTTTACAGAAAGATAGGTCAAAATATTGATACTCAATAACTTATTACAATATTTTATCATATAACTAAATGGAATAATTTATAAAAAAAAGCTTACCTTATCTACTAGAAAAACGGTAGCGAGAAACTTTTTGGCAGGATTTTTTGTAATTAATGTAAGAGAGCTGACGATATATATATTTTTAACCTAAAAGTCAAATTTTTTAGGAGTACCTTAAAAAAAAATAGTAACTTTTAGGTTTTCAAATCGTATTTTTACTCAACCAATACTAAAATAATCTTAAACCAAAATTCCCATGCGTCAACTTAAAATTACCAATAAGATAACGACGAGAGAAAGTCTTGCGTTGGATAAATATCTAAATGATATTGGTAAAATATCCATGCTCAATGCAGAAGAAGAAGCGGAAATGGCGCGCCGTATTCGAAGCGGTGACGAAGCTGCATTAGAACGCTTGACTAAAGCTAATCTACGTTTTGTGGTATCTGTGGCTAAACAATACCAAAATCAAGGACTTTCCCTAAGTGATTTAATCAATGAAGGAAATGTTGGTCTGATGAAGGCTGGCAAAAGATTTGACGAAACGAAAGGCTTTAAGTTTATTTCTTACGCCGTTTGGTGGATTCGCCAATCCATCCTACAAGCCATTGTAGAATATTCTAGAATTGTTCGACTACCACTCAATAAGGTTGGTTCTTATAATAAGGTGAATGAGGCTTATTTGTCCTTTGTTCAAAAATTTGAAAGAGAACCTACTAATGAGGAGTTAGCAGAATTATTAGGAATGACTGCCAAAGAAATTTCTAATATGTTGAAAGGAAATGGCCGACATTTATCTGTAGATGCACCATTGAGTGGTGAAGATGGAGATTCTACGATGTTGGATGTTATTTCTAGCGAACAAGACATGACACCAGATGGTCGATTAATGGACCAATCTTTAAAAGAAGAAGTACAAAATGGTTTGTCTATTTTGTCTCCAAGAGAAGTAGAAGTCCTGTCTTCTTATTATGGTTTAAATAATCATAAATCATTAACACTCGAAGAAATAGGGGAGCTGTACGGCTTGACTAGAGAAAGAGTTAGACAGATTAAAGAACGAGCAATTCGTCGCTTGCGTAAATCTTATAATCGAAATGCTTTGAAATCTTATCTGGGATAAGCTGATTAGTATTTTGAGTAATAAAAAAGCCAAAAGAAATATCTATTTCTTTTGGCTTTTTTATTTGAAATAGTTTATCAAACTATAACTTCTACCGATTAAATAGATAATGATTAATACCTGGGTGCATCTCAAAATGTCGCATTAAAATTAATTGGA
>JBGCFJ010000708.1:0-6065 GCA_045106885.1 Saprospiraceae bacterium | reverse complement strand
TTCGCTTCCGGTATCAAATCCGTGTTTTATAAACTCTTCCTTCAACTTTTTACTATTGTTGTTTCTTTTTTTTTTGTATAGGATATCTATTTTTATTTCAAATAAGTATCATCGGAACCGTAGTTTTACGCTTGAGTATCTTGATCTTCTACTAGACTATTCTTTGGAAAACATGTTTATACTCTTCGGATTCATTTCTTAGAATTTTCCTAATATACTTGAAATTTTTTCGCCTTGATGTATCAGTAGTACGACGTATTGCTGACTCTACTTGCATTTTGATTCTATAGCCTATTCTTTTACATATGGCGACATGGCTATTTGTTTTATCCTCTTTATCAAACACTATTGAGTTTCTGTTATTCCATAGTGTATACATAATACATCCTCTAACGATACTAAAACATTGAATTGTTTCAGTATTTCTATATTTTTCCTTAAGACTAATCGCAGACGCATCCGCAATATTTTCCCAAGTATATTCTTGAGTTACAAGAATATTCCATCCTTGCAAGAAATACTTCCATTGATATTGTGCCATATGACAATCCCAAAATAAGTGTTTAGTTGATTCTAAATGTGTGCAACCAAAGTTACATAGAGGATTTACTTCACTTGACCACTGCATCTTAATACCAAGTGCTAGCGAATTTCTATATACTCTCCATATAAGATCATTATATTGCGGTAACAATTGCCTATTGGCAACTTGTTCATTTATCCAATTGGGGGCTGCCGGAATTTCTAGAGATTCCAACTTCACCTTTTGTACTGGTCTCGTAAAAATATGTTTTTTAATTTCAGGTTTTGATACTTCTTCAAAAGGCATACTTATTCCTGTTGTGACATTCTGAAAAAGTAATGACAAATTATTTTCAAAAAGACTGTTTGTGAGAATTCCTGTTGTTGCACTTCTTGGTCGCACATTTGCTATCAAGTCAAGGTACTTTTGGACTCTTTTCTTTACTACATTCCTCGTGGATCCATGCTCTTCAGTCCAATTGATTTCATGAAGAATATCATCCGCTTTCTTCCAGCATCTATGATAGTGATTATAAAAACTTGCTGGTGAATTAAACCCATGATCCATCAGATGTTTTATAGTCTCATTTGCTGATTTATATGTCGCTTTCGCTAATAAGGATTTACATTTATCATCTACAAATTGATTGGAGTGCCAAATTGATGTATTCCACCAATCTTCCGTCACTAACCTCGTTCTTGGTTCTTGTGTCGATAGCTTACATGATATTCTTATTATCTCTTGCCATACGTCAGGCAGTACTGCTATGACTTTTTTAACATGATGAGATCTCATTGTTCCAGGGAAGCAGAAGAGATTCCAAATATTATTAATCCATAGTGGTACCTTCTCCTCCATAATTCCAATAATCGGATGCCAATGTGGATAATTTGTAATATTTTTAGATTCCTTACAAAACCTCTGTAACCTTCTTAATCTCATATTCTGAACAACGATTGCTATAGGTGTTAAACCTAAACCACCGTCTTTGACTGATGTGTATAGCCAATTACTATTAATTGGACTTCTTTTGGTTGCTTTACCATTCACGTCATTAGGATTTAATGTACGTTGTATAAATCTTTTAACTATCGCTTCCAATTTCTGTATCGTTCTACTAGATATCGGTAATACAGCTAATCTATACCACAAAATAGATTCAATCATGATAGTGATTATAATTTTTCTTCCTAGAAGAGTTCTTCCTCTCCACATCCAGCGCTCAACTACTGATTCGAATTGTGCAATAACACTAGTAACTTGGTCTTCCGTTGTTAGCGAGGGTCCCATTTGAATACCTAGATATTTCACGGATTCACCTTCTTTTAACAGCTTGTATGGCAATTCCATATTATTTTGAACTCTTAGATTACCATATACCATTCCTACACTTTTTCCCAAGTGTAATTTTGATCCAGATGCTTTACCGTATGCATCTACAATTTGTACAAGCTCTATAGATTTTTCGAACGATGTCGTATGAATAAGCGTATCGTCTGCAAAGGATTGCACTATAACCGGAGGAGTTCTCAAACTAGTTTTTACGCCATGAGAGAATCGTTTACTCCGAAGCATATTTCCAAGAGGTTCATTCTGTAAATTAAAAAGAATTGGCGACGGTGAATCTCCTTGTGTCACACCTCTTCTTATTACTTGAGAAGGTGTTAGATTTCCATTTACTTCTACTTGAAATGATCGTTTTGTATAAAGTGTTTTGATAAGTTGCATTATCATTGGGCCAAAATTCATTTTTTCCATGACTTTGAACAGAAAATCATGGTTTACCCGGTCATAGGCCTTTTCGAAATCCAGAGCTACTGCAACACCATCTCTTCCGGATTGTTGCATATCTCTAAATCTACAAATATTATCAGAAATTTGCCTTCCCTTTACAAATCCTGTTTGATCTGGGTGTATTAACGTTGGAACAACGAGTTTCAGCCTCAATTGTATCACTTTCGAGTATAGCTTCGCATCAGCATTTATTAATCCAATAGGTCTTAGATTTTTAGGATCATCCGACCCTTTACCTTTTTCAAGTAACACTTTAATCTCTTCCCGCTGTGTTGTACACAACTCTCCAATTTTTGCGTTTGCTTCAAATACTTTAAATAATATCGGTATCCATTCTTCTATATGAATTTTGTATACTTCATTTGGTAGTCCATCTTTTCCACAAGTCTTGCCCTTTTTAGAAATAATAATAGCATTATGGATTTCTCCTCTTGATATTTTCTTTTCTAAATTTTCTTTTTGGCTGCTACTTAGAGTTTTTGTAATATAACTCAGCACTCTCTCTTGGTGCTCAGCATCAATTTCGTCATTCGGATCATCATTACTCGAATAAATATTACCCCAAAATTCCTTATGCCCATCTTCAATCGATTTTGAATCATATTTAAAACCATCCGGCGTTTTAATTCTATGAAATTTTGTCTTCTTAAAGGACTTAAATTGACCCAGAAACTGTTTTGAGCATTTTTCTCCACATTCCATAAAGGAATCAATACTTAGCTGATTGTTGAGCTCTTTTCTTTCCGAATTATACGCATTGAGTTTCTGTAACATCTCTTCCAAACATTTTTTAGCGTCAACTCCTCCATATGTATTATAGTAATCCTCAGCCTTAATTTTCTGTGATACTAGTATAGACTTCTTTTTACGATGATTAGTGTTCAGTTGGCTTTCTAATTTTTGTAATATTCCACGAACGCCAATTTTAATCGTTTCATAAAACGCTTGTATTTGGTATGGATCCTGAGGCATTTCATCCTGCATTTTTTGAAGGAACTTTTTGACGTCCTTTACAGATTTCTCTTGCGAAATTATCCACGTTGGGCATTTCCAATAAGCTTTTTTACTTTTAACATGTCTCGACTTCCATGTCGATTTTACAATTGCATGATCAGAACCTGATTCTTCATGTATTATTTCATCTTTAAATCCATATTCTTTATGGAACGTATTTGTACATAATATATAATCAATACGATTTTTTCTTCCGGGACCAGTAAAATCTTTAGAAAATGGATTACTGTCTCTCCACGTATCACACAACTGAAGCGCCTCGATCCAATTGTGCAGTCCTATTCTATCAACCTCTGATTCAGATCTTCCACGCTGTTGATTCACTTGATCAAGCGGCGATAAGGTAATATTAAAATCCCCTCCAATTAAATGATAGGAATCTTTAGGAAAATTTCTTGGGAGCTTATCCATAAACTCTTTCTTATGAGTCTGTGGAACATATACACAATGGATGTAAACCGAAAAATCACCCAATTTGCCTTCAATAACTTGGTAGTAATTACATATGTATAATTCCT
Organism: Saprospiraceae bacterium; assembly: GCA_045106885.1. GTDB lineage: Bacteria > Bacteroidota > Bacteroidia > Chitinophagales > Saprospiraceae > JAFMDF01. The sequence goes on along the minus strand of JBGCFJ010000708.1, from coordinate 2,216 downwards.
CTAATTCCACAATGTCAGTAATAGGACATGTTGGAGCTATTAAAATTGCCGTTCCTCCTTTCCTTGTATGATTATCATTAAGAAATATCAGGTTTTGTGTTTTATCATTTTTCCTGATAAAATTCCATTGATATTTCACATATCTTTGTCTTTCCTCAGTATGCATTTTAGTTTCTTGTACAAGTAAAATGTCACACTCCCTTGTCGCTTTGAATATTTGTTTCGCTTTGCCATATAAGTTACAGGCGTTTATAGACGCCATAGATAAAATCCATTCGAATAGGATGCTTATAGCTCACTTCCTTCCTCTTCATTTGTAGTTGGAGAGGTTGGAGGTTGGAAATGCTTTAGATTCTGTAGATGAAGTATTTCATTTTTAATGTTACCACTCTCAATCACTTTCATTATCTGATTTGTAAGAGTATCATTATTAACAAGTAAGAATAGCGTCTGATCACTCAGAAATTCACCGGCTCCAGTAAGTCTACTGGGATCCACTTTTGTGATTGCTTTTATCATTTTATCGTCACGATAGAGTTTAGGAGTACATACTCTATATATAGTATCCACGGTAGCTATACTTAGCAATTTTTCCTTTGTGAGCTCGTCACACTTGTAGTAATCAGTAATGGCATTCCACAGCTGACTTATGTCCTCTAGAGACTTAAACTCATCTCTGTTACTTTGTTTTTTGATAAAATCAATGTCACTCAGCTTACTATTCACCCACTGTTTATTGAGTCGAATCATTCTCAATATTGCAATAGTTGTATGTAGCTTTATTAGCAATTTTTCTTTTTGTACTTTTTGATAAAAGTGTGTCAAAGAAGTCATGTTCTCATTGTAATTTTGAATCACTTTAAGAGGCGTTTCCTTTATGGTACTTTGAAATTTTGTTTCTGCTTCTGCCCGCTTGGTCCGAGTAGTTTTTAATACAGATTTATGCGGTGGTGTAGCTGAAATTGCAGTACTTTTTCGACGTTTCGATGATACGAACTCTTCATCTTCTTCATTGCGGAATTTACAGACAATATCCAAAAAATCTTCTTCAATATCATCCTCATATTCCGTAAAAATTTCAAATGAATTTTTTGTCGCTATTCCTTTGAATAATTTTTTAGGCGTTCCAATAAACTTATTATTGTCTCCCTTTTTTCCATTATTGCCATCGTTAACTTCTCCCCCTACAGACTTTTTTTTATCATTCGGGTTCGAATCTTCGAGCAAAAATTCGTTTGATTCAGACGCCATTATTCCTTCAACTCCTTTAGTAGATTTTACCCCATCAGGGCTTTCCAGCAATAACTCATTCGCGTCCGTGTCATCTTTGTTTTCACTCTGAACAACTTCTGGATTTGACTTATTCGCCTTTACTGACTTTGCTTTTCGCTTAGATACCATGACCTTAAACTCATTCGCTTTAGTTTTTTTTTTTTTCAAATCATCTTTAGAAAATTTACGTTTTTCCTCATTGAGTTTATAAAATTTATGATAAAATTTTACTTTTATCTCTCCCAAATCCAATTCTCGCAAAGGAAGTCCATCCTTAAAAAGAATTTCCGGACACCCTTCTGATAGGAAAAGAATTTGGCGCTCCATGTTAAAACGTCGAGAGCCAATCACTTGTCCTCCCATAGCTTGCAGTTTATCAATCACCCGATTAGTAAACTTATTGTCCACCACTTTAATGTAATAAAACTGATCCATTGGATCAGTCAAAACTAATGGCTTTTTGATTCCAAATACCATAATAGATTTGCCTTTTAACGCATTCGTAGTTTCCTCATCCATTGAAACAATATTGATAATTCTCTTATTGTTTCCAAAACCAATATTAGTATTAAGTAATACTTTCAAAAGTTGTTGGTCAGACGCATTCTCTTCAAAAATCGCTTTGATACGATTCACATTAGAGAGAGGAGTGTATTCCGAAAAAACTTGAAATACTTGATGATTTTCACATGCCTTTTGTCCCAATAATGATGTATTATTTGGGTCCTCCTTGAGGTTATTGGCAACATCCACTAATTTATTAGTGTCATCGTGAAATTCTTTTAATTTTTTTTCTTGAAAAGTATTATATGTAATCATATTAATTATTCAGACTTCGTGGCTTTATCTTACAGACTTCTCGCGCGCAAAATTGGGTTTTAGGGAAATGAATTCATCATTGCTGCTGGATGAAGTGAATTGACATCAGCATCAATGAGGTAGTC
>JBGCFJ010000707.1:0-3121 GCA_045106885.1 Saprospiraceae bacterium | reverse complement strand
TGTGCTTTGTGTGTCTAATGTAATCGCCAAATTTATTTGACTGATTCAAAATCTTGACTGTCAGCAATTTATGAACCTACCAAATAAATTTGGTGGTTACGAGCGGAACAAAATCGACTTTACGGACAGACTCTAATTAGTTTATATTGTCGCAGGCTCGATAGACCCAGATTTAGAACCGAATGAATGGTGGCGAAAGCCCTTAAATTGGCGTGTCTTGCGTTGGTTAATTCCCAAAGCATTACGCGTTTGCAACCAAGAAATATTGCCATTAGAAGGCGAATTACGCAAAATGTTACCGCTTTGGGAAACAATTAGGATTCCAGTAACAGTTATTCAAGGAGAAAAAGATAATTTAGTACCAAAAGGAAATGCTGATTTTGCCAAAAAGATATTAGTTAACAGTAAAAAGGTTAAATTGGAGATGATAAAAGAAGGGAATCATTTTATCTTATGTAGTTTGCGAGATAAGGTGGTACAAGAAATTTTAGAGTTATTATAGTCGGAAGTATAAATAAATGCGATGAAGATTTGTAAAAAAAAGCAAATATTAGGTTTTGATGATACGTGGTTAATTATCATTGGTATACCCGTCGTGAGTTTAGTGATGCCACTAATGTTTATGCAGTATAGTGGAAGTAATACCGATTCGCCCAATTGGTATAAAACTTCGGTCATTATGACTTTTATTCATTCTTGCTTTTATCTATTTGTTTTTAGGAAAATTTTCATATTCATCAGGGGATATTTTCCACTTTTTGAAAATTCAGGCAAAAGAATTATTTACCAATTAATTTTGGTCATTTTAGCTTATTTCATCCTAGACCCTCTAATATCCAAGTTATGTATTGATACTTTTGTTGGAGCTGGACATCATGAACATCCTGTGGGTGTATCTATGTCTGTTACTAGTTTGGTCGTGATATTTTTAGTAGTCGCTATCTATGAAAGCATTTATTTTTACCAGCAGTTAAAAAAATCTATTCAAGAAAAAGAGGAATTACAACGAGAAAACATTAAGTCGCAATTAGAAGGTTTAAAAAGTAAAGTCAATCCCCATTTTCTATTCAATAGCTTAAATACTTTAGCTTACCTCATTCCAGAAGACGCCGATAAATCAGTCAAATTTGTTCAAAAACTATCTAAGGTTTATCGCTATATTTTAGAAATGAGTGATGAGAAATTAATCCCTTTACATAAAGAATTAGACTTTCTAAATTCTTATATTTTCTTATTAAAAGAGCGTTTTGAAGAGAATTTACAAGTAGCTATTGATATTCCGAAAGCAAGAATGAATGATAAAATCATTCCACTATCACTACAGATTTTGTTTGAAAATGCCATCAAACATAATGTCATTTCTTCTTCTAAACCACTAAAAATAAAGGTAGTGATTAATGAAATGGGTAAGTTAATTGTGGAAAATAATTTACAGAAAAAGAAGCAAATTAAAGATTCGACGAAATTTGGATTAGAAAATATTAAGAATCGGTATCGGTTTTTTTCTAATGAGGCGGTGGATGTGATTGCTACGTCTTCTTCTTTTATTGTTTCGTTGCCTTTGATTAGTGTGAAATAACGGAGTTTGAACTTCTAGCCTGAGTAGTCGTATTTTTCACCACGGAGGAACGGAGTGCAAAGAGCAAACGGAGTTTTTTTGACGAATATAGTTCAACTGCATATAGAATTGAGAACTGACCCCGAGTAGTTCTACAGGCTGGAAGCCTAGACTCCTTTAGATATTCAGCAATTCCATTTTGGAATTTTCAGTAGCCCTATTATCCAGTAATTTCCTATTACTGGATAATTTAGAGGTCTTTTGGGAACAAATCTTCTAGCAAAACTGATTGTCGAATCAATTTTGGGAAATTACTGGAAGATACACCAAGCCAAATTGGGAATTGCTATTAGATATTTACTTTTTGAACAATTTTCTTCAAACTCTCCACATTATGAAAGGGCAAAAGGGCATCGACATAAGGTAAAGCCGCTTTCATACCTCGCACTTCCGGTTGCCAATCACCGCTACCTGCCAATGGATTTAACCATAAAACTTTCATGGCTTTTCGATGAATCTGTTTCATGTTCTCCCCTACTAAATCTACTTCGTCTGTATCCCAACCATCACTCAGCACAATAACTAACGTTTTAGAAGTCAAATATTTATGGCCATATTCTTCATTAAATTGCTGTAAAGAAGCACCAATTTTTGTACCACCTGACCAATCAGGAATTTTATTAATGACTTCTTGCAAAGATTGATTAATCGACGTTTTATTGAGTTCTTTTGAAATATGGTGCAAAGCAGTAGCAAAAGCAAAGGTTTCTACTTTGGGAAATAAGGAATGAAAAGCATACATAAACTGGATAAAGAAACGACTATATAATTCCATACTTCGGCTAACATCACATAATAACACGACTTTAATATTATCTTTCTTTTTCTTTTTATATAAAATATCGACAATTTCTCCATTCCGCACAATGTTTTTCCGAATAGATTTTTTAATGTCTAAAATCGCTTTTTTCTTAGTAGTTTGATAACGTCGACTTCTTCGATTGGCTATTTTTTGCACTAATTTTTGTACCAACTGAAAGACTTCTTTCATTTCTTGAGAAGAAAAAGCAACTTGTTCCGTGGCATTGCCAAAACCACCGTCAGAATAAGTAGCCGTCTCTAAAGTCTCTTTATTTTTATTACCATACAACCAACTTTTTAAAGCTTGAAGACTAGGCTGTTTTTGACTTTGTTGAGTCGCTTCTGCTTTTTCTTCTTTCTCCGTTGTTTTGCTATCAACAGCTTGGTCCAATTCTCGCCAATAATTTTGATATAATGTAGGAAATCGTTTTAGTTGATAAGGGGTTCGGCATAAAGCCGCCTGTAGACATAGTTCAAAGCTTTCGGCGGATGCAAAAGGATTGACTAATTCAATAGCTAATAGGGCATCTTGTTCTTCTGAAAGACCGATGGTAAAATCATTTTGTCGGAGGTGGCGACAAAAAGCGATTAGGTTGGTGGAGAGGGTGGTTTGGCGATTGATCATCTATCTATTTTCTATCCTGCCATCTTTTAGGCGACCTACTTCCATGCATAACTGCTAAGATTACGATAATTTTTTTG
>JBGCFJ010000706.1:0-2947 GCA_045106885.1 Saprospiraceae bacterium | reverse complement strand
TTCTTCTCAGGCTAGAAGCCTAAGCGATGGTAATTTTTTGCTAAAAAGTTATATTCAGACCACCCAAAAAGGTACGAGATTGTGGATAGAAACCACGGTCAATTCCCAAATCTAATGCCCCTTGAGTCGCTCCAATTTCAGGGTCTAAACCAGAATAATCGGTAATCGTCCATAAATTTTGCGCACTAAGGTATAAACGGAATTTTTCTATCTGTAATTTACTAATCAATGATTTTGGCAAACTGTAGCCAACTTGAAGATTCTTTAACCGAATATAAGAACCATCTTCCACAAATCGGTCAGAAACTCTTGCATTGAAATTAGGGTCGTTTACGGTTACCCGTGGTTCTGAATTAGAAGTCCCTGGTCCTGTCCAACGGTTTAACACCGATTGAGGTCGATTGGTGTAAGAAAAATCATATCGGACAATACCATTAAAAATATCATTTCCTTGTACGCCTTGTACAAAAAGACTGACATCAAAACCTTTGTATTCAAAATCAGCATTGATACCATAAGTAAAATCTGGCGTTGGGTTACCAATATAGGTTCTATCGAAATTATTGATAATTCCATCTTCATTTATATCCTTAAATCGGATGTCTCCAGGTGCGGTATTTTCGTTTTGAAAAGCATGCGCCTCTATTTCTTGTCGATTTTGGAATAAGCCATCTGTTACATATCCATAAAAAGAAGCGATTGGATGACCAACTTCTGTTCTAGAAGCAGCTCCAGCAGAAAAAACATTTCCGGTATTAATAGGTTCTCCTCCTTCTCCTAAACTTAAAACATCTGTTGATACGAAGGCAACATTTGCCCCGACACTATATTTAAATGCCTTGTCTCTATTCCTATAGGTTAAAGATAATTCTAAGCCTTTATTCTCCACTTCCCCGATATTTCTTACAGGAGCTTGTGTCCCTGCGACAAAAGGAATTGGAGCAGCATACAACATATCAGACGTATTCTTGATGTAATAATCTGCTACAAAATTGATTTTACCTTCATACATTTCTACATCTAAACCTATATCTGTTTGTGTACTCGTTTCCCATTTTAAATCAGGATTCGCTGAAACTAAAGGTACATTACCATTTGTAATAATTTCATCTGGACCAAAAGCATAATTTTGTCCAGCGTTCACGATAGTAGAGAAACTATAATCTCCAATTTTATCATTACCATTTTGCCCCCAACTTCCTCTTAATTTAAACAAACTCACATTATCCATAGACCAAAAATCTTCTCGATTAATGACCCAACCTAAAGAGAAAGATGGAAAATAACCATATCTATTATTTCGCCCAAAACGAGAAGAACCATCTGCTCTAAATGTTGCTGAGAATAAATACTTATTGTCTAAGTCATAATTTACTTTTCCAAAGAAAGATAATAAAGCAGATTCAGTAGCCCCTGCATAAGCGCCTTGGGAGGCAATCGGGTCAATTGTATTAGAAATATAAGCATCATTAGGGTCATTACTTGGCAAGTTGGTGTTACTGCCACCCGCAAAATCGAAGCGATTATTTAATACGGTTGTCCCCAAAGTTAAAGCTACATTATGTCTTTCGGCAATTACATCGGTGTAGGTGGCTACATTTTCCCATTGCCAATTTCTCCAAGTATTATTTTCCTTCGACACCCCATTAATGAAATTTTTCTCTCCTGCTGGTGCATCACTTAATAAAGTACTCACACTCAAATCATAGGTAGGTCTAAAAATATCCCTAGTCGCAAAAGTAGCATCTACACTATAAACTGATCGGAATTTAATTTTTTTACTAATATCCACTTCTCCATAAACAGACCCAACAATTCGATGCGTTGTCCATTTATCATTAATTTGCTGAATCGCATTTACTGGATTCGTAATATCTGTATCAGAATAATAAGAATAAGCAAAAGTACCGTCTGGTTTCCTTACTGGCGTAACAGGGTCCATATTTAGCGCCCGAACCAAAGGTGTTGCAAATTCATTGTTTTCTGGAATAAAATTTCTAGTTAAATAAGTAAATCCTAAGGTATTTCCTATGGTTAACCAATCTTTTAATTGATTTCTTGAATTAAGGCGAACGGTATATCTTTCAAAGCCAGCTTTACGACCACCAATGATACCGTCTTGCACAAAATAATTACCAGAAGCAGTATAACTTGACCGCTCACTTCCACCCGTAAAACTTAATTGATGGCTATAAATGGGCGCATCTTGAAAAATGGCAGATTGCCAATCCGTTCCTTCTGGGAGTTGGTCGGGGTTAGAAAATTCTTGTAAGGGAACATTTCCAGAGTTGATATTTGCTTCGTTAGACAAAATTGCATACTCTCTGGCATTCAATAGATTCATCTGTTTCCAAGGGCTTTGTACCCCATAATAAGCATCATAATTTATTTTTCCTGCTTGATTAATTTTTCCGCCTTTTGTGGTAATTAAAACGACTCCATTCGCTCCTCTTGCTCCGTAAATAGCTGAAGATGCTGCGTCTTTTAAGACATTAATAGATTCAATATCATTCGGATTTAAGAAATCAATGCCTTCTACTGGAATCCCATCGACAATATATAAAGGGTCACTATTATTAATTGTTCCAACCCCTCTAACTCTTACGGTCAAAGCACTGCCTGGCGCACCTGAATTTTGTGCTACTTGAACGCCTGCAATTCTTCCTTGTAGAGCTTGTTCTGTTCTTAAGACAGGCGCTTCTGTAATTTCATCCGCAGTAACTGTAGATACTGCACCACTAATTTTACTTCTTTTTTGTGTACCGTATCCTACCACCACAACTTCTTCAATTAGAGAAATACTTTCTGCTAAGACAATATCAACAGTTGTGCGATTGCCTACCGTTATTTCTTGGTCTTCATATCCCGTATAAGAAATGACCAGTACTTTTTGGTCTGCTTCTATTGCTAGTTCATATTTACCGTCATAGTCAGTAACGGTGCCCGT
>JBGCFJ010000705.1:0-6967 GCA_045106885.1 Saprospiraceae bacterium | reverse complement strand
AACTGCTTCTAATCTACCAGGATTAACCACAGATAATTTCTATCAAGTAGATGAACATACGGTCACTACTGTTTGGTTTGATGCTACAGGCTTAGGAGAAAGTTTAGCAAACAATACCGTTATTTATAATTTAATGGTGATGGTGGATAGTCAAGTAGATACTTGTGTAGAACTTGGTTTTGTAGCTGCACCAGTAGCTAGTCAAGTAGTTGGTATTATGGCTGGAGAAGTGGCAGAAGTTCCTTTTGAGTTAATCAATGGAGAAATTTGCACCAATGAATCAGTCGACGTTACTGGAAATATTGCTAGAGAAACAGGCAGTGCTGTTCCTGGTGTACAAATTGGAGTAAGCAATTTTGAAAAAACACCAACGACGAATATTGATGGGGATTACCTGATAGAAAAATTACGGTTAGGTAATGATTTTGAAATTACTCCCACATTAAATACCCCTTTATTAGAAAGTGTTTCGACCTTTGATATTGTCTTAATTAATAGACATATTTTAGGCACAAGACCTTTGGATTCGCCATATAAACATATCGCAGCAGACATCAATAAATCAGGAGCTATTACCGTTTTCGATTTAGTATTAATACAACGAGCTATTTTAGGACTTAATTCCAATTTCCCTGGAAACTCAGCTTGGCGATTTATTCCAAAAGCTTATGAGTTTATGGACCCAAATAATCCTTTAGCGGAAGATTTTCCAGAGTCTATCTCTTTAACTAATCTCCGTACAAATCAAAACGCACAGGATTTTATTGCTGTAAAAGTTGCAGACGTCTCTTACAGTGTTGCTGACAATATTGGTACATCAACGCCTAGAAGTACAGAAGTCTTAACTTTGGCAATATCCAATCAAGCCTATAAAGCTGGAGATATAATAGAAGTGCCTGTTACGACTAAAGATTTAAATCGTTTGTCAGGTTTCCAATTAGAAGTAGATTTTGATGTAACTGGTTTAGATTTAACAGCGATTAATCCAAATGAAGCCATAGGAATTTCTACTAATAACATTGGCTTAAAGCACCTTAATCAAGGTAAGCTTCAAATGATTTGGTTAGAAGCGACTTCTATCAAAGAAGCGGCTACGACGACCCTATTTACCTTACAATTCAAAGCAAAAACTGCTGGAAAATTAAATACCGCACTTGAATTAAGTAATAGGTATTTGGTTTCTGAAGCTTATGCTAAAGATTTAGGTATTGGAGGGATTCAGTTAGCATTTGAAGAAAATACATTAATCGCTCCTACGGAATTAAACATTTATCCAAACCCAACGAGCGGTTTATTAAATGTAGCATTTGCTAATGCGAAGCAAGAAAATGTTCAATTGGCACTCTATAATTTAACAGGGCAACTAGTTAAAGAATGGACAAATATTACCGATAATCAAGTACAATTAGATTTAAGCAAAGAAATCAATGGTACTTATTTATTAATGTTGAAAAGAGCAGATGGTGTAGAAGTGAAACGATTGGTCTTAAATCGCTAGTATAGTGGAACTTCAGTTCCACGGAAAAACTAAAAAACGGTCAGTACTTCATGTACTGACCGTTTTTTTGTTACACCGTCAATCGCCGCCGCCGAGCCACCACCTCCCAATTCTCCACCCATTCATGCTCCCGAATAACACAAGCTTCATCATGCAAAGCAACAGAAGGACAAACATGATAAGGCACCCCATACAAAACATCTCCAACCTGCAAAGCCGCCCAATTTTTAACCTTTATCATTAAATGTTCTTCGCTATGGCTATAATTTTCGTAATCCGATAAATTCAGAAATTGCACGCGTTTGTGCATAGGATTTTCAGAACCTACTGATTTATGCCCTAAGTCAACTGTAATAATGCCTTCGGTTGGTTTAGAAATAATTCGAGTCATTAAAACCGCTGCCCATTTTGCGTTAACTTCTGGAATCATAGTCGCATAACCAACGTCCCATAAAAGCACTGTTCCAGGGCTGCAAAATACATTGGCTCGCATGGCCGCCGAAGAAAAAGAAGGAGAACCACCATTTATTACTTCCGCCTCAATATTCAAGTCCTGTTTGAGTTGGTCTAATAAACCATAAATTGGACGGAAAGCTTCGTCACTCCCTTTTTTTCTTTTTATCATAGAATTAGACCGAAACTGCCCATCGTATAAATGAAGTCCTTTGAATGCTAAATTAGGAATAGTTGTTAAGGATTTAATCACTGAAAAAGTAGCGGCATCCAATGGGCAACCAGTACGATTTAATCCATTGTCTACATCTAGATAAATAGCAGCCGTCATTCCTGCTTTAGCAAAAGTACTAGCCAAGGCTTTCGCTGAATCCAGATTGTCCACCAAGGAAGCAATCGTAGCTTCAGGGAATTTTATAGCCAAATTTAATAACCTGCCAATTTTAGGCCCTGTCATTTGGTAAGCAATTAAAACATTTTTTGCGCCTGCTGTAATAGCCATTTCCATTTCCGAAATTGTCGCACATTTAAAGCGGTCAATCCCCGCGGTCAATTGCATCTGTACAATTTCACGCATTTTATAGGTCTTCACGTGTGGACATAATCTTTTAGGATTCCCTCCAACATTAGCAATCATCGTTTCGATATTATGCTGTACTCTATCGGGGTAAACCAATAAAGCAGGACTATCTATAGCTTCAACATTAGTGACTTCATACCAGTTCATCTGTCTTTATTTAGGAAATGAGTAAATGAATTTATTTGGTTTACGGTATACGGAAAACGGTCCACGGTCTACCAATTGAAATTATTTAGAATAAACACCAATAATTATCCAGATTATGGAACTTTATTCACAAAAAATCATTCTATAGTATCGGGGTTTTTAATTCCAATTTCAAAAGTAAACAAATAGGCTTATTTTTGAAAAAAATTGTGCAGATTGTCAGTAAGGAATAGTTCAATAATAAATTTACATTCTTCTACTTGTTCTTTTTTTCTTCTACTGCGTTAAAAAGCCTCGTCGATGCTAGCATCGTCTACATTTTTTGCCTTATATAAGAAAAAAATAACTGTGTAGAAAAACGCAATTTATTAATGTACCATTCCTAAAAGAGAAATAAATCTCTTTTTATAAAAAAGAAACAGCGAAAATGAATTTAGAGCCAAAGGATTTATACGAGAAATTAGAATTCGATAAAATATTAGAATTAGTAGAAGCAGAGTGCTTTGGAGTATTAGGAAAAGAAGTCGTCCGAGAGATTAGCCCAGATACATCTAAGCCGAATATTCTTAGAAAATTAAGGGAGGTCAAAGAATATCAAATTACGCTAGGAAATGACCCTTTTCCTATGCGGGCTTATGAAGAAATAAGTCAAGATTTGCGGATGTTGGAAATTGAAGATTATGTATTGCCCATCGAAGGATTGCAACGCATCAACATCATTCTCCGTTCTATTCATCTAATTTTCAAATATTTCGCTGATTCCCGTCAACAAGTCTACCCTACCCTTTATTCCTTGATTCAACCCATTATTTTTGATGCGAATTTAATCAAAGAAATCGAAAGAGTGATTGATGAAGAAGGGCAAATAAAACCAGATGCCTCGCCGAAATTGATGAAGATTAGGCGGACGATGGGCGGAAAGGTTAAAGAATTAGATAGACAATTTAGGTCGGTCATTACCAAATATCGGTCAAATGGTTGGCTAACAGATAACGTAGAAAGTTTTAGAAACGGAAGAAGGGTATTATCTGCCCCTGCGGAACATAAGCGAAAAATTAGAGGAATTATCCACGATGAATCTACCACTGGTCGAACGGCTTTCATCGAACCCGAAGAAATCATCAGTATCAATAATGATATTTTTGAATTAGAGGTAGAAGAAAAAAGAGAGATTTATCGGATTCTCAAAGAGTTAAGTGCCACGTTGCGCCCTTACGCACCGTCGATGTACGCCTACCAAACTTTATTAGTCAGAATTGATGTCATTCAAGCCAAAGCTAGGTTGTCTTATAGAATGAACGGTACAATGCCTAAGGTGATCGGCAAGCCGCACATGGGCATTAAGCGAGGCTTCCATCCATTGCTCTTTTTAAAAAATAAAGAACTTAATAAAAAAACCATTCCTTTTGATTTAATTCTATTTCAAGACAATAGGATATTAATGTTGAGTGGTCCGAATGCGGGTGGTAAATCAATTACCTTAAAATCGGTTGGATTAATGCAATTGATGTTGCAATCAGGGATGTTAATTCCTGTTGACCCAATTAGTGAAATGGGTATTTATGAGGATATTTTTGCAGACATCGGTGACCAACAATCTATTGAAGATGAATTGAGTACTTATAGTTCTCGATTAGCCAATATGAAAGTCTTTTTAGAAAAAGCCACCAAAAGGTCGCTGATTTTAATTGACGAATTTGGTTCTGGAACGGACCCACAAATTGGTGGTGCTATTGCAGAAGCTATTTTAGGGGCATTGAATAAAAAACAGGTTAATGGGGTTATTACTACCCATTATTCCAATTTAAAAATATACGCCTTTAAGACCAAAGGAATTATTAATGGGTCAATGATTTTTGATAAGGATACCCTTTCTCCCACTTATGAGTTAAGAGTCGGTCGTCCTGGTAGTTCTTATGCTTTTGAGATTGGAGAAAAGACAGGTTTAGACCCAAAAATCCTTAATTACGCTCGTAAAAAAGTGGGTAAAAAGGAAAATGCGGTAGAAACTTTATTAGTAAATCTACAAAGGGATAAACAAGTATTAGAAGAGAAATTAGCCGTCTCAGAAGAAAAAGCTAAACAATTAGAAAAGCTTATCAAAAATTACGATGAACTTCATAAAAATTTAGAATATCGGCGTAAAAAACAGAAATTAGAAGCCAAAGAACAAGCTTTACAAAATACAGCTCAAGATAATCGCTTGTTAGAAAATTGGATTCGGGAGTTAAAAGAAAATGAAAAATTAGCAGAAGCAGAAAAGTTGAAGAAAGCGAAAGAAATCGCTAAAAAAGTACGAATAGAGCGAAAAGAAATTGTAGAGGAAGTCCAAGAATTAAAAGAGGAAATTTACTATAAACCTGAACGCACTCGTTCTGCTAAACCTATTGAAGTAGGTGATTTTGTAAAATTAAAAACAGGAGGTGCTACTGGACAAGTTGAATCCATTAAAAAGAATAAAGCAGTCGTCCAAATGGGGATTATGCACATGACTGTTTCCGTTAGAGATTTACAACAAGCAGGCGAACCACTCGAAATCAGAAGAACTAAGAGTATTCAAGTGGATACTACTGCTGCAAATGCCAAATTTGAATCTAAAATTGATTTACGTGGAATGAGTAAAGAAGAAGCATTAGCTGTTTTACAAGAATTCGTTGACCAAGCTTTAATCGCCAGCGTAAGTAATTTAGAAATCATTCATGGAAAAGGAACAGGCGTACTCAGAAAAGCAGTAAGACGGAAATTAAGAGAATATAAAGACATTCAATCCATTGATTTTGCACCACCAGAACGTGGAGGCGATGGATTGACGATTGTACAGCTATAAACTAGCTATAAATAAAGAAATAAAGAAAGGGTATCATAAGATACCCTTTACAACAATAACAAACAAAACCAACTAAAAAATTCTTATATAGATTAATTATATTAAAATTGATGTAAGACCTCCATTCAGGAGTCTACATTAGGATAACGCTTAAAAAGGCATAAAGCTGTGCAAAGCAGTAACTTTAACAGTTGATATGTTGTCTAGGAGTCAAAAGAGTAGAAAAGTGTTAATAAATTTGATTTTTTCTAAATTGGCAAGTTATAACTTGTAGTAATAGCAATAAAAGGAATTCTGATTGGCATTTCTGTCAATAATCCGAATTAATAGTGGGTTAAAATCAAGAATTACCTCAAATTTAAGTAGCTCAAAAAAACTATAGAAAAGCTTCAACAAGTTACTGGCTACTGCTAGAGACTGTTCAAATAACTGTGTTTAGGCAAAATTTCAGCATTGAAAATCAAGGCTGTACTGCTTACTGTCTACTGCTAATAATCCTTGTACTTATCTATATCTCTTCTATCCTTTTTAGTTGGTCTACCTGTCCCCTTCTCCCTCATTTCAGGTCGTCCTTTTCCAACAAACCAATCATTATATTTATTCATTTCTTCTGGAGGCGTTAAATCCTCATAACAAGGTTGGGCAAGTGTAGCAGACACTCTTTTTTCCAATAAATCTATAACTTTGAAAGTGAGGTTAAATCCATTTTTCTTCACAAAAACAGTTTCTCCTCTTTTTAATAGGTAGGAAGGCTTGACATTCTGTTCGCCTACTTTGATTTTGCTTGACTTACAAGCATCCGTAGCCATAGAGCGTGATTTAAAAATACGGACACTCCATAACCATTTATCAATTCTTACTTTTTTTAACATGCATTCGTTTTCAATAAAAGAATCCCAAAACTACACAATTAAAGTCAAATCTTTTTGTAATTCTTCTAAATGTGTGGCAGTTAAAGGTTTGTTTTTTAAACCACGAACCAAAGGATTTAGTTCCGCACGTTGTTGATCTTCTGGGTTTAAAGAAGTAGTTAGCATAATGTAAATAGGAGATTTATCATTATCGGATTCAGCATATAAATCTAAAAATTCCCAACCAGTAATTTCAGGCATATTTATATCTAAAAATATTGCATCTGGTTTTTCTGGATTGCCTAAAGCTGCTTGTTCTTTAAAATAAACAAGGGCTTCGTTCGCAGAAGAAAAAAAGAGATATTTTTCCACTAACCCAGAATCTCTAACAATTATTTTATGATAAAAATTAGTCGCAAAATCATCATCAATAAAAAGTAATAATTTAATCCTTTCCATGGAACAGCAGTATTAAAATTTTGGCTTAATTTATTTGAGCGGGAAGGTTTCTATCCTACTTCATAAATCATTCCAAGAACCGCTATTAATACGCTAACAAAAACAAATTGACCCATTTTTCAGCATTTCATTTTAAAATTTCAGCAACCGCC
>JBGCFJ010000704.1:0-17332 GCA_045106885.1 Saprospiraceae bacterium | reverse complement strand
CACTCAACTTTCCTACCTATTTTATCCCAACCTATATAGTGCAGCATATAGTGTTGAACTCAAATTTTTCATTTATTTACTAATTAGAAAAAAACAGCGACCTTAACTATATCGAATTGTTTAAGTTTTTGATTATTAATGATTTAGCTTTATTCGATGACTAGTTTTTATCCAATTTTGTAGTAAATAAAGTTCACTAATTAGAACAGCAAATTATTTTAATTAGAGGCATTTGTGAAAGTTGGCATGATATTTAACACATGTTGATTTTTGTAATATGTTGTTGTCTAATTATCCCAAATCCGTAGTAATGAATAAGATTGTTACCATTCTTGTTGCAGCCATGTTTTTTTTGGTACCCGCAACTTATTCTCAGACTTCTCTGACAATATCACCAACTACCATCACTGGTAATACTGGTGAAACCGTTACTGTCTCCTTGATTGTCAATGATTTTACTGACATTGTTAGTATGCAATATGGCATCAAATGGGACCCTGCCGTTATTCAATATAATTCTGTAGATAATTTTGATTTAGATCTAAATGCAGGAAATTTTAATGCCAGCACAGACGATGGATTTCTATCTTTTTCTTGGTTTGATAATACGACCCAAGGCGTCTCTGTTCCAGATGGTACGACACTTTTTACCATGGATTTTGTGGTACTTGGAGATGCTAGTTCTGGTTCTACCATTACTTTTGCGAGTCGCCAAGGTTTGGCCATCGAAATAGCATCCAGCACGGCTGGAGAAATTACCAATGCTGTTACGCTTACAGACGCCCAGTTTGGTGACCCCAATGGCAATGGAAATAGTAATACTGGTAATACAGGCAATACTGATCCCTTAATTTCTAATATTTCAAATGCTTCTGGAGATAATGGAACAACTGTCTGTGTAAATGTTAGTGTGTCTAATTTTACGGATATTACAGCAATGAATTATTCTTTAAATTGGAATGCGTCTGTTTTACAATTTTCTGAAATTAGAAATATAAATTTAGCAGGCTTAACCCAAGCAAGCTTTGGTACAACGGATGCTGCCAATGGGCAATTGAGTGTCAATTGGGCTAACGCTACGGGTGCTACGGCGAGTAATGGAAATATCTATCAAGCCTGTTTTAATTTGGTTGGTGCTGCTGGAACGAATTCAGCGGTTTCTTTTTCTAGTACACCTACTCCCATTTCTGTTACAACAACGGCATCTACGACTTCCGTGGGGCTTACACAAAGTAATGGAACGGTTAGTGTAAATAGTGTAACTCCACCACCACCGCCGCCAGTTTCTTCAGGAAATGAGTTTATTAATATCGCAACGGTTAATACACCAGTGGGTTCGACGGTTTGTGTGCCTATAACGGTGAATGATTTTGATGGAATTGCTTCTTTGCAATTTTCCTTACAATGGAATCCAGCAGTATTACAATTTAATGAACTTTCAAACTTTAATCTGCCAGAATTAGGTACTTCTAATTTTAATGCAACACAGGCAGCTAATGGACAATTGGCAGCAGCTTGGTCAGATGGAACGGCACAAGGTGTTACTTTAGCGGATGGCAGTACCTTGTTCGAAATATGTTTTACCGTTTTAGGAGCGGATGGAACAAGTTCTAATATAATTTTTACAGATACACCAACTCGAAGAGAAGCAGCGACTGCTGATAACATCATCGCTTTTACAGAAACTAATGGTTCTGTAACAGTAGGAGATGGGACACCACCGCCGCCGCCGCCACCTTCTACTGGTGGAGATGCTTTACTAAACTTTCCAACTTTGAGTGCAGAGGTAGGCTCAACCGTTTGTTTGCCAGTAACGGTGAATGATTTTAATGAAATTGTTTCTTTACAATTTTCTTTAGCATGGAATCCAGCTGTTTTACAATTTAGCGAAGTAAGAAATTTTAACTTACCTGAATTAACCGAAGGTGGCTTTAATACAAATCTAACTTCTGATGGACGACTTCCAATGACTTGGATTGATAATACTACGCAGGGGGTTACGTTGCAAGATGGAGCAACTATTTTTGAAGTTTGTTTTGTCGTTGTAGGGGCAGTAAATGAAAGTTCTACGGTATCATTTACAGATACACCTACTCCAAGAGAAGCTGGCTCATCTAATGGAATTATTGATTTTACCCAAACTAATAGTACGGTTACTGTGAGCAGTGGCTCAATAGACCCACCACCGCCACCTTCTGTGGGAGATGCTTTGGTAAATATAACACCAACCCAAGCAACTGCGGGTTCTACCGTTTGTATACCTGTCGTAGTGAATGATTTTACAGATATCACTTCTCTACAATTTTCTTTAGCATGGGACCCAACGGTTTTACAATTTACGGAAATTGGAAGCATTGGTCTAGACCAATTAACCGCAGGTAATCTTAATGTTGACGAAGCAGCAAATGGTAGTATCGCATTGGCATGGCTAGATAATACTACAGCAGGGATTACTTTAGCAGATGGAACAACTATTTTTGAGCTATGTTTTAATGTCATAGGGACAACAGGAGCTACGACTACGATAGCGTTTACGGATACTCCAACGCCACAAGTATTTTCTGATTTAGTTGATGAGATGACTTTTGAAGGAGGAAGTGGTCAATTTACAGTGGGGGATGGAATAGTTAATCCGCCACCTTCTGTGGGAGATGCTATAGTCAATATAACACCAACTGAATCACCTGCAGGTTCGACGGTTTGTATACCTGTCGTAGTAAATGATTTTACAGATATTACTTCCCTACAATTTTCTTTAGCCTGGGATCCAACGGTTTTACAATTTACAGAAGTCGCAAATCTTGGTTTAGACCAACTAACAGCGGGTAACCTTAATTTAGATCAAGCAGCAAATGGTAGTATCGCATTGGCATGGCTAGACAATACTACAGCAGGGGTTACTTTGGCAGATGGAACGACTATTTTTGACCTATGTTTTAATGTTATAGGGACAACGGGAGCTACGACTACGATAGCTTTTACAGATACTCCAACGCCACAAGTATTTTCTAATTTAGTTGATGAGATGAGTTTTGAAGGAGGGAATGGTCTATTTACAGTGGGGGATGGAACAGTTAATCCACCACCTCCTTTGGGAGATGCTATAGTCAATATAACATCAACCGAATCACCTGCAGGTTCTACTGTTTGTATACCTGTCGTAGTGAATGATTTTACAGATATTACTTCCCTACAATTCTCTTTAGAATGGGATCCAACGGTTTTACAATTTACAGAAATATCAAATCTTAGTCTAGACCAATTAACTGTAGGTAACTTTAATGTGGATCAGGCAGCAAATGGTAGTTTGGCCTTAGCTTGGTTGGATAATACTACCACTGGAGTTACTTTATCAGATGGAACTGCTATTTTTGACTTATGTTTTGAGGTAATAGGGGCCACGGGAGCTACGACTACGATAGCGTTTACGGATACGCCAACGCCACAAGTATTTTCTGATTTAGTTGATGAGATGAGTTTTGAAGGAGGGAATGCTCAATTTACAGTGGGGGATGGAACAGTTAACCCACCAACAGGTGGCGACTTAGATAAATTAGTCAATATTGCGCCTGATACGATTACCTCAGGGGAATCTTTTTGTTTACCTGTAACGGTTCATGATTTTGATGCTATTACTGCTTTTCAATTTTCTATGGGATGGAATCCTGCCGTTTTAGAATTTACAGGAGTACAGAGTTTTGGTGTGCCTCTCTTAAATGAAGGGGCTTATAATTTGAATGGTGCAGCGAATGGAGCTATTTCTGTTGCGTGGACAGATAATACGACACAAGGGGTATCCCTAGCAGATGGAGCTACTTTATTTGAAATTTGCTTTACTGCCGTTGGAAATGATGGTACTAATACAGTTATTGCTTTTACCGATACACCAACGCCGAGAGAAGCTGCTACTACTGAGGTTATTCCTTTTACTCAAACAGATGGAATTATTAATATTGGTATGGTGAGTGAATGCCCAGGGCCTATTGCTGCAGTGGCTGTTCCAACTAACGTCACTTGTAATGGCATGAATGATGGTGCAATTACACTTGATGTTTCTGGCGGCGATGACAATTTTACTTATACTTGGAGCGATGCGACTATTGGAAACATTCCTAATCCGACAGGTTTGGCAGCAGGTGTTTATAGTGTAACGATTAGTAGCTGTGGTGGACAAGAAACTAAAAGTGATATAGCTACCGCATCCTTAACAATAACAGAACCATCAGCAATGACGACAGTTATCACACCTCAAAATGCGACTTGTTTTGGTGCGGCAGATGGTCGAATTAATGTATCTATATCTGGTGGAACCCTACCTTATACTTATACTTGGAGTGATGCTAATTTGGCGCCTGCCAATCGACCAGTAAATGTTCCCGCAGGGACTTATACTGTGACGATTACGGATGGTACTGGCTGCGAAGATATTATGGATAATATTATAATTTCTTCTCCAACAGAAGTTGTTGCAAGCGTTGAAATAACGCCTGCTTCTTGTACAGGAATTGCGGATGGTACGATTACTTTAACAACTTCTGGTGGTTCTGGTGGAGATTATAGATATGATTGGGGAGGTAGTGGATTGGAAGGGGCTGCACCAACAGGAGTACTTGCTGGAGATTACACTGTAATTATTACAGATGGTAATAATTGTACTTCGGAACTTTCTGTTACGGTTGAGGTAACAGTCGTTGTATCTGGAACCGTTCAAGTAGTAGAAGATGCTTGCGGAGATAGTAATGGCGGAATTCAAGTAATGCCTAATGGCGGAACGGGACCTTATACCTATAATTGGGCATCTGGCCCTATTGAAATAGGAGATACGAATGTTGTTGAAAATGTACCAACAGGTAATTATAGTGTAACTGTAACAGATGCCAATGGTTGTTTTTATGTAGAAAATATAGCAGTAGGTGGTCCAACTGCTGTCCTATCTGCTAGTAATACAGTAGTTGATGTAGATTGTGTAGATGATGCTAATGGTTCGATTCGTATTACTGCAGCTGGAGGCTTTAGCCCTTATACTTATAATTGGAGTAACGATGTAACAACCCCTAATAATCCTGATTTAACAGCAGGTGAATATACTGTAACGATAACGGATAGTAAAGTTTGTACTTATATAGAAACTTTTACAATTGGTACTACCTCTACTTTAGCTGTAACGGTAGAAATTACTAAAGGTGCACCAAATGCAACGGCAGTAGCAACGGTCACTGGTGGTGTTGAACCTTATACTTACGAATGGTGTAATGGACAAACAACACCAGAAGCAACGGGCTTAGATGAAGGAAATTGTAGCCTTACGGTAATAGATGCCTTAGGATGTACAATTGTTGAAAATATTGAGGTTGTTGTGGATAACCCTGAAGTGGCAATTTCGGTTTCTGGTGAAATTACTTGTGACGGCTTAGCTGATGGTATTTTGCAAGCAGAAGGCAGTGGAGGCAAACCAGGATATACTTATGCTTGGAATACTGGGGCAACGACTAGCGTAATCGCAAATGTTGGTGCAGGTAACTATATCGTTACCGTAACCGATGAAGTTGGAAATATAGGAACAGCGACTTTTGATTTTACTGGACCAGCGCCCTTAGTGATTGATGTAACGGAGCAGATGGATGACTGTATGACAGATGGTAAAATATGCATTAATATCGCTGGTGGTATGATGCCTTATAAGGAAATTAAATGGTCAAATGATGTAGTAGATGCACTTTGTGTAGAAGGGCTACGGTCGGGTGATTATGGCGTTATTATCACGGACCAAAATGATTGTACGAAACAGGAAAATTTCCGAATTAATCCTGATCCAGCATGTATAGATTGTTTTACTTCTATTAAAGTAATGACACCAAATGAGGATGGTCGTAATGATGCTTTTATTATGAATTGTGTGGATACCGCACCGAATAATCATTTGGAAGTTTATAACCGTTGGGGACAACTGATTTTTGAGATAGATGATTATCGGTGTATCTCTGGCGACGAAGCAGATTGTTGGAGAGGAAGGACTAGAAATGACAGACCTGTTGATGAAGGCGGCTACTTCTGGGTGCTAGAATTTGATAATGCAGATGGTACTAGAAACAGAATTAGAGACCACGTTACTATTTTGAATGATAATTAGATGGTAAGCGGTTCACGGTTTATGGTGGACGGTTTATGGTTTTTTAACCGACAACAAATATTTTCCCAAAGACTTTGGAAGTGCTTAGTGGTTTAAGAAAATAAAAAAGTAGTAGTTTTTTACCAATTAATAATGTGTAAACTGTCTACTGCCAACTGTAAACTGCACTAATATCTTCCATTAATTCATTTACTAATGAAAAAAATTATACTGTTTGTAATCAGTTTGTCCTTTATTAGTTTAACGACTTATGCTCAGGAGAAATCTGCTTTTACGCATTATCATATTAATCCTGCGTTAATTAATCCTGCTGCTTCGGGTGCAAGTGGAAATCAGCAATTATTTTTACATGCGAGGAATCAATGGACTGGTTTTCCTGGGGCACCAAAGACTTACGCTTTGAGTTATGATGGACCGATTGGTAAGACTTTTGGATTGGGTGCTACGATTTATTCTGAAAATATTTCCTATATGAGTCGATTTAGAGCGGCTGTTAATTATGCTTTTCGCTATGAATTAGATAAATTGAAGATAGGTTTTGGCTTTTCTACAGAATTTAGTCAAATGAAATTAGATGATGCAGTATTAACGGACCGTAATTATACAGCAGGAGACCTTAATATAGAAGATGGGATTAATGGAATTAATAATTTTGATGCCTCTATAGGATTTTATGGCATGTATAACGACCAAACTTTTTTTGGCATCGCTTTTCCTAATATCATTATGGCACGTTTGGATGGTGATTCGGCAAATGGGAACGATGAACCAGAAGGATATTATTTATTTAATTTAGGTCATCGTTTTAAATCTCATGAATATGGCTTTAGCTTAGAGCCTTCAATTTTACTAAGACGTTCAAGAGGCGTTCCTTTTCAAGCGGATATTAATTTGAAAGGATATTTCTTAGAAGATAAATTAATTGGTGGATTATCTTATAGAACTGGCTCTAGAAGTGATTTAGGTATTTTAGTTGGTTCAAAATTCACTAACTTTGCATTTCATTACACTTTTGATGTTTCTTTTCAGAAATTTCAACAATATAGCAATGGAGCGCACGAAATAACGTTATCTTTTATGATACCTAGAAGAGTAGAAAAAGCACCTGCTTTAGAAAATAATTAAAAGTAGCTTAGGCATCTTGCCTGAGTAGCTTCATCAAATAGATATACCAATTGAGATAAGCAGATTAATGTAAAAAAAAACGGAATTAGAAATCTTTAAGAAACACGTGAAACCCTCACGTAAAGACGTAAGATGTCCTTTAACAATTGGTTTTTGGGATGGCCCTTCTCTCTGAGAAGGGCTTCTCTTTTTTATACAGGATGACCCGATTATGCAGGATTAACAGGATGGGGTATTTATTGGAATTGTTATTGAAATTGAGGTTATGAGAGGATTATGCAGGATTAACAGGATAGGGTATTCATTGAAATTGTTATTGAAGTTGATATTATTACTTCGCCCTCCCACCCGAAAGCGGTTCGCTCGCTTGAGCAACCCCATCCGAAAACGGTTCACAAACGGTGTTTGTTCATACAGGACATTCACCCTACGGGGTCGCTCGCTCATCCAAATTAACCAACATAGCCATGCCCATAAAAAAGAAGGTACCGACCTTATCTGTTTCCACTAAATCATTAATTAATAATAGCGAAAGAATTATAACGAGCGATAAAGTAATCATTAAAACCAATCGACGGTTACTTGCAGAAGCTACTTGATGGTATAATTGCTCGCCTTTTAGCAAGACCGTAAAACAGAGTAATAAGAAGATAATCAATCCAATAATACCTTGTTCTACGGCAACCATTAGATAATAGCAATGAATACCAGATTTTTCAGGATTATCACTCACGTAAGTAGAAAAACTGCTAACGGTGTATTGCGGATAATAAGTATAAAAATTACCAGGACCAAAACCAAACCAAGGTTTTTCTTGAACCATATAGCCACCTGCGACCCAACGATAGACCCGTTCCATCGTAGAAATATCTTCTCCCTTAGCAGTGGCATCTAGTAAATTGTCAAACTTTTTGTGCGCAATGGCTTTATTAAAATCTGGCGCAAAATCTAAGTATTTATTATGCTGTGCGACAAAATTTAATCCGATAACAGCGATGATTAAAGTACTAGCCAAGGCAACTTTCATTAGCCTCAACTTAATGATAATATAAGTGCCTGCTGCAATCACTAAACTTACATAAGCCGCTCTAGTATAGGTGAAATAAATAGCAATTAAGAAAAAGAGTATACTACCAATTAATAACCACCATTTTTTAGAATATTTATTCACCCAAGTAGGGGCATACCATAGAAATGGAAAAAAAACGACTAAAATTGCGGCGTAACTGACATGATTTCGATAGAAAGGATTAAGGACAAAATTGATGCTATCAAAAGAAAAGTCCATCAATGCATGTCGAATCATAATAATGAGGACTGTAAAAAACAGTGGAATAAATACCCATTTAAAGAAGGTTTGAATGTCTTTTTCTGTTTTTAATAATAAACCCGCCATAAAGTAGCAACTGACAACATACCAAATTTTAGCTAGAAAAAACTTTAATGCAATGATTTGGTCTCCTGCATGCAAAACGGTTAACCCTATCCAACCAATATGTACTAAGAGCAAGATAGTAATTGGATGTTTGAAAAAATGACTACCCAATTGCTGCCCATTTCTTAGGAAATAGAGTCCATATAAACCCATTAAACCAATTAATAATAATTCCCCAGGGAAATCTGTACTAAACCCACCAGGTAGCTCTAATTCCGTTGATAATGGTATACTTGCCAATAATAAATAGAATATTTTTCTGAAATCAACGATTGCTATATAGAGGCCCAAATATAAAGCAGGTAAACCAAAAAGTATATATTCTTCAGTGATAATACCAATAATAATACTGCATACAATAGTTAGTACTAGTCCTATAAATAGCACAGTTGTTGATTGCTGTAAATTGACTTTTTGTTGTATATAATTAAGCATTCGTAATTTGAAAAAATGATTAGCTTTCGCAAAAATAGATTAAGTAGCTGAGATTAAATAGTTTCCTGATTTTAGCGAGTTGATTTTTTTGAAGAACAAGGCAAAAATTTTTAAGATAGCCTAGTTATGGTTAAAATTTTTAACGCTGTTATTCAGAAAAAGCGACCGATAAAAACGGAAAATATTTGGTCTCAACTACTTGCCCCTCCAAATAATTGATAATTTATCCCGTTCTTTGGTGAAAAAATGGTAAGTTCTCAATAAAAATGTAAAATCAGCTCGTCGGATGACTATCGTCGTCCGATGAGCTGATTTAAATCATCCGACGACGCAGTCATCAGACGATTTAAACTGGACTATTGAGTACTTACAAAAAATGATTGAAGGACACGAAAACTCAAATTGGTAAATTCGTCTTTGACCCACTACTAAGTAATAAATAATGAACAATAAAGCAGACTTATTAACTCGACTGAATAAAATTGAGCAGTTATCAAAAGGTACTAGATGGCGTAGATTACTTCACCAGCCGTACCGCTATTTAAAGGCGATGTTCTTTTGGAAATTGACCTATAATCGGACTAAGAAAGGAAGTCTAGAAACTTGTGAGACTTTTTTTAATAGCGAGATGGAAGTTATTTTACCCGCAGGTATGGATTTGTATTTATTAGGGGCAAAAAGCCATGATTCTGAAATACGACTAGCTAAATATTTTATTCGACAAATTCAAGAAGGACAGGTAGTATTGGATATCGGGACGCATTTTGGTTACTATGCTTTGTTGGCACATCATCTGGTAGGGCAGAATGGACGAGTGATTGGTATAGAAGCTTCTCGTTCTATTTGGAAAATAGCAAATAAAAATGCCATGAATAAACCAGAACTAGTGATTTTTAATGGTGCCGCAACCTCTAAGAGACAAGCCATTTCTTTTTTTGAATTCCCAATCCTCTATTCAGAATATAATACAATTTACCCCAATCAATTTGAAAAATCCAAATGGTTAAAAGAAAATAAACCACAAAAAGTAACGGTTAATGGAAGTCCGATGGATGATTTAATGAAACAATTAGGGGCAACGCCTGATTTTATAAAAATTGATGTAGAAGGGGCGGAATATGATGTCATTTTAGGTTTGCAAGAAATCATACAACAAAATTCACCTATTATTGCTATGGAGTATTTGGTGGATAAAAGAAGCAATCAAGCACATAAAAAAGCAGTAGATTTATTAAAAACTTATGGCTATCAAATTCATTTTATTGATAAAGATGGAGCGTTAATCTTGCTAGGTGAAAACACTATAGAAGCTGTTTTTGAATCAAAAAATGTGGAGTCAGATAATATTGTCTTATGTAAGTAGCTGCCTAAATAGACTCAATAGACTAATTTTTTGGCTACCCGTCTAAGCTTGGACATTTTCGACAACAGCGAATCTATATTCGCTGCTCTAAGTGTCGGAAAATATAGATTTTCCGTTGTCTGCCCTAAATTTGAGTGTCCAACTTTAGACGGGGAGCCAATTTTTTAAAACAAATTAACTTTTTTCATCAAGCATTATTTTTAACTAATTTATAACTCATTGAATAATAGTATTTAATATATTAAATAATAAAATTTAAATTTTATACATTATTTTTTGGCACACTTTTGGACTTATTAGAAGAAAAGTTAATTAGTAAAAAAAGTTAATATGAAATTTACTTTTAGGAAAGATACAATTAACTTAATCACTACACAAAGTGTTCGTAATCAATATAGTAATTGATTTTTAAGAATACTAGGAAAATAGAAAGAACAACACAAACACAGTGTATTTAAGTACAAACAACTATGAACAGAAACGATAGAATAATTGAGTTTTTACTACACGAATCCATTCGCAATCAAACTTCCAGTAAGCTTTTATAGCTTTTAACTATTACACGATTCTTACTTACACAACTTTAGATTATACCAACTCACACACAACAGATTCCATCAAGAAAGAGATTAATTACAACATTGATTATTTTAATATTGATTTAACTGAATTTTTAGTTAACAGATAATCAATGATTGACGAATATATAGATAGTCAGATTAAAAATTGATAATCACGTGTCGGACACCTCCAAAGGTGTTCGACACGTTCGACTAACCATTTATCAGTTTTTTAGCTGACGCTCTATAATAATTTGGCCTTAGGTCAACTGATTTAAATAGGTATTAAAACTTAGTTTTTAGTAACCAAATTCTAAAAAATTATAATTCCATGAGCAACAAGCTTAAACACTCAACCTTGAGTAAAGGTTGGGGCCTAACATCTGTACGCCAATATATAGGTAACGAACAAGGTCAATTGACCTTTTCGTTGACCCGCCAGCGCATTGGGCAAATGAGTGGTTTTATAATAGCTTTACTCATCACTACTTTTTTTGCTACTCCAGTTATTGCACAATGTACCCTTACTTGTGATGACCAGAAACAAATATCTTTAGGAACAAATGGATATGCTGTAATCATTCCTGAATTGATATTGAATGGCGACCATAGTTGTGCAGGTACGATTACCGTTAAATTATATGATGAAAATAATCAAGAAATAGGGGACACGGTTAGATGTGAGCATATTAATAGAACTTTCCAAGTGAGTGTAAGTAGCTCAGTAACTGGGGGAGATTGTTGGAGTACAATTACGGTAGAAGATAAATTAGCACCAAGGATTTTTTTTAGTTTTATTCTACTTCAATGTGCTGCTTCTACTTTACCTGCAGATTTAGGGTATCCAACGATTATTGATAATTGTGAAATAGTTGATAGTACCGACCTTAGATATTTTGATTTATATAAAGAATTGGCTTGCGGAACGACCCATAATGGAATGGCAGTAGGCGGTCGAATTACTAGGAGTTGGACAGCTATAGATAATAATGGAAATGTAGGGACTTGTACACAGAGTATTTATTTACTCAAAGAAAATGTCAATAATGTGACTTTTCCAGTCGATAGAGACGATAATAGTGGCCCTGCAATTAGTTGTACCAATGGCGCTATAGATGACCCTACTATGACTGGCGAACCAATGATAAACGGTCACCCTGTTAGAAGTGGGGATGCTTGTAAATTATTTATTAGTTATCAAGACCAATATGTGGATGTTTGTCCACCAGCAAGTTATCGAGTGATTCGACGATGGGAAGTAACGGATTTATGTACAGAGGAAGTTAGGGTAGGGATTCAAAGTCTTTTTGTTGTAGACAGAGACCCACCAGTAATTACTTGTCCTGATAGTTTTGCCGTAACAGCTAACTTATCAACTTGCGGTGCTACCGTTATTTTACCACAGGCTACAGCTACGGATAGTTGTTCTGATTTTACAGTACAACCTAGCTGGGAATTCGGTAAAGGTTATGGCCCTTTTTCAAATGTACCTGTAGGTGTTCATACGGTAACTTATACCGCAATAGATAAATGTGGAAATTCTTCTGCTTGTACGACTAAAGTGACGATTTTAGACGCTTCTAGACCAATCGCTATCTGCCGAGATGAACTACACATAGCTTTAACGAATGATGGTTTTGCGGAAGTAAATGCGGTTGTTTTTGATGGAGGTAGTAGAGACAATTGTGAAGTGGTTAAATGGGAAGTAGCTAGAGTAGCAGATGGCGTTTTTGGGGATTCTCTTCGTTTTACTTGTGTAGATGTAGGAACACCAGTGAGTATACAACTTCGGGTATATGATGCGGCTGGGCTAAGTGGCATGTGCGGAACGACTGTAATTATAACGGACGAAATTCGACCAGTCATTACAGATTGCCCCGCTAATATTAGCTTAGATTGTACGCAAGATTATGAAGATACTTATTTGACGGGCTATCTTAAAGCAACTGATGAATGTGGTATCCGTGAAATATATTTTGAAGATGAGGCAGATGTGAATTCTTGTAATATTGGTATGGTTACTCGGACTTGGTTTGCAGTGGATTCGGCTGGTAATTTTTCTACTTGTCAACAACTTATTTTCTTAGAAGATAAAACACCTATTCAGGTGACTTTTCCAGCAGATTATACGACTAATGAATGTGGTGCTGATTTGAGACCAGTAGCGACAGGAGAACCGATAGTAGAAGGTTCAGATTGTGAGTCTATTTTAATGACTTATGACGATGAAGTCTTTTTGATTGGTGATTCTGCTTGCTTAAAAATATTAAGAACTTGGACTGTTTTAGATTGGTGTTCTTATGACCCCGCTGACTCCTCAACTAGTGCTAGAATTGTATCGGTACAGTTAATAAAAGTATTGGATGAGAATGCGCCTGTCATTACGGCTTGCCCTGTAGATACAATGGTTGTTATTACAGATTTTGCTTGTGAAACTAGCGTTATTTTACCCGATTTAATAGCAACAGATTGTAATCCAAATCTGACCATCACTAATACGTCTATTTATGCGGATGTCAATGGTCGAAATGCAAGTGGCATGTACCCAATTGGTACGCATAAAGTGAGGTTTGTAGTGAGTGATGGCTGTAGTAATATTTCTACTTGTGAAATGACTATTACGGTCGAAGATAGACATGCACCAACGCCAGTTTGTCGATACGGTTTAGCGATTCCATTAATGGCTGGAGGATTTGTAACGGTCCCCCCTAATGCGATTAATAGTGGCAGTTATGATAATTGTAGTGGAGAGGAAGGATTGATTTATGAGATTTCACCCAACTACTTTACTTGTGAAGATGTTGGTCGCCAAACGATTAACTTAATTGTTACGGACCAAGCAGGTAATACTCAATTTTGTGAAACAGATATTTTTATCCAAGATAATAGTGGCGTGTGTACGGGGACTGCTCCTAGAACGGCTATTGGCGGTAGAATTTTTACTGAAGACGGTACAGGGATGCAGCAAATTCCTATACAAATTAGTGGTGGCTTAGAACAAATGGGCTATACTGACGATGAGGGAAATTATTTATTCGATGATTTGTCTAGTCAATCAACTTATACGGTTCGCCCTATGCCAAATGAGGAATATGGTGGTGGCTTGTCAACTTTTGATTTGGTATTGATTAGAAAGCATATTTTGGGTGTTACGCCCTTGAGTTCTCCCTATAAAATCCTAGCAGCAGATGTGAATAACTCTAAATCTATTTCTGCTTTTGATATGGTGATTATTCGACAAGTTGTATTAGGAACCAGAACTAACTTTCCTGAAAATACTTCTTGGAGATACATTGATGCAAGTTATGATTTTCCAGACCCACGAAATCCTTTTATGGAAGTAGTGCCTGAATTTAGAGATTATAAACAACTGTTAATTAATGATTTAAGTAGAGATTTTGTTGGATTTAAAGTTGGAGATGTAAATAATAGTGCCAGCCCAAGAGCTAAGGAAGGGGAGGGGAGAAGCCCTAAAGGAACTTTATTATTGACCGTAGCAGATTTAGAAATGAAAGCTGGATTTGACTATAGTATTCCTTTTAAAGCAAAAGATTTACAAGAAATTCAAGGGTATCAATTTACCATCAATTTTAATACAGAATCGCTTCGATTAAAAGAAGTTGTTTCGGGAGAACCGAATACTATGGGATTAAACAATTTTGGTTTAGCTCATCGAGAAAGAGGCAAAGTAACCACTAGTTGGGAAAATGCGGGTGCTGTTCAAACGAATGCAGAAACGGTTTTATTCACTTTAGTTTTTGAAGCACAGGAAGCGACCAATTTAAGTGAAGTAGTAGACATTAATTCTAGTATTACTTTGGCAGAAGCTTATAATTCAGAAGATGAATTATTGAATGTAGGGATGCAATTTACCAATCAGCCAACAACGAAAAATTTACGGTTATATCAAAACCGCCCAAACCCTTTTAGAAATCAAACGATTATTTCATTTAACCTGCCAACATCAACAGAAGGAAGTATTTCCATCTATGATATTAATGGCAAATTATTGAAGTCATACTATGGGAAATATGCTCAAGGTCATAACGAAGTTATGGTGAATCTGAGCGATATACACACACAAACAGGTGTCCTTTACTATCATCTAACAACACCTGTTACAAAACGACTATCTCAAAAGATGGTCATCATCAGAGAATGATGAAACACTAGAAGTCAGAACAGAGAAGTCAGACCGCTTCGCTGTCAGATTATAGATTGCGAAAGCGTAATCTGACTTCTGACAGTCCAGGAAATGGACGGTCTGACCTCTGACTTCTCAACTACGGCAATACTTAATAACGGAAATAAACTTAGGATAAGGTTTTTGGCATGGATTGGTTCTGGAGTTATGATGACTCCAGAGCCTCCATCTTTTAAAATTTTCTAGGCCCGTTATGAGCTAAAATATAACCAGTTACGAGTTACGAGTTACCAGTTAAAAGGTAGAACAGGTAACTAGTAACTGAAAATCGTAAAGACGATGTAATGCTGTCAAACAAAAGGTAACCATTTTAATCATTGTTTGACTCAACGAATCTTACAGTTAAACCAAAACATTTTTTGTTAGAGACAGAGAATTTTTTGGAACCGAAAATAGGAGGACTTTTAGTTATCCTATTTCGGCTTTTTAGTAAAGATTTTTGATACTATCCAAGCGCAACTAAAATCCGAATAGCAGTCGAAATATCTTCGATGAGCATCATTAATTCTAAGAAAAAATAAATCTATTTTTTCCTAGTTATTAGCAAAAAACAATATCCTATGAAACGGATAAAAGAACTATTTCCATTTCCATATAAACAAATAAGTAAGGTCGCTTTTTTACTAGCTTTCCTACTTTCTTTTATTGGGGTAAACGCTCAAAATATAGCTAACTTTCAATTGGATAAATTGGAAGATAATTTATTTAGAGTGAGCATCGTACCTGATACAACTTTTGCTTTGCCCAATAACCGGGTGAGTAATATGCAGATAGTTGTACGAGTACCTACGGGCGGTTTTGTGGTCTCCAATTTGACGAGTTTGGTTGGTAGTGGCGTACTTTTTTCTAACAGTAGTAGAAATGATGCCCCTCTAGAAAACCCGGGCTATGATTACCTGTCTTTTTCTTTACAATCTGGTGCAACAACGGCTATACCATTTGTAGATAGCGTTAGTGTTCCCTTATTTACATTTAGAAATGGTGGAACTTGCTTGGCTGGTGATTTATCTTTGATTACCCCTGCTGACCCATTTTATCCAATGAATTCTATTAATGCCAATACTCAACATCAGTTGACTGTTCTTGGATTTGGTGGACCAGATGCACCTGTTGGCGCTATTGGTGCACCAAGTGTGGCGGACTGTGTGAATAATTGTATTGCACAATATGAGATAGAGAAAATGGACAACGGCACGTTTCAAGTGAATTTAATACCAATGATGACTTATGATGGAACTATTGGGTACAATCGAATTTCTAGTTTGCAGGTAACGATAAAAGTGAAATCAGAGGGTTTTGAGGTAGGAAATCTTGTCAATTTACAGCAGACGGGAGCTATTAATGAAGTGCGATTTAATGAAACTAGTCGAACGGATTCCCCGATTGAAAACCCTGATTATGATTATATTTCTTTTACACTACAAAATACAAGTACCACCGAAATTCCATTTCAAGCAGGTATGATTGTCCCCTTATTTTCTTTTAATAATGTTGGTTTTTGTACAGAAGATACGGTTCGATTAATTGATAGGAGCGACCCTTTTGCTATGGGGAATCCAAATGTCAATCACCAACTAACAATTTTAGGCTATGGTCCAGATGCACCTGTTTGTATAGATGGTGCAGGCGCAGCGGATTGTACCAAAGACTGTTACTTAGGTTGTAATGATAATGTACAAGTTTCTTTAGGTATTAATTGTAGAGCGGAGGTTAGACCAGAGATGATTGCTACTGCTATAGATTTAACGTGTCCAAATGGACCAAAAGGTATTGAAATTATAGAAAATGGTGTAGTTATTCCTACCAGCCCATTTTTAGATGAATCTCATATTGGTAGAACTTTTCAAGTTAGAGTGATTGATTCTGTGACAACTAACTCCTGTTGGGGGTCTATTATTGTAAAAGACAAAACGGCACCAATTATTGGTTGTCAAGCAGATACTTTGTCTTGTGGAGTACAGGATATTTCTCCTGATAACCCTTTGATTGGGTATCCTATGGTTACAGATAATTGTTCTAATAATGTCTCTTCTTTAACTTATTCTGATAGACAAATTAGAAATGGCTGTGGTACTAATTA
>JBGCFJ010000703.1:0-2173 GCA_045106885.1 Saprospiraceae bacterium | reverse complement strand
GTAATTTATCAGATGTCAAAAAAATCACTAGCCGAGGGCCACTTACCCCTGACCATATTATTCGGACGAAGCGAACACCTGTTGTCTTCTCTAAAAACAGTCAAAAGGACTTAGATAAATACGTAAAAGAGTATAAGGCTTATTTTAAAAAATATAATCAAGGGGAAAAATTATTAGACCAAGCGCCTCGGTGGGCAATTGTCCCCAATAGTGGTACGCTTTCTTTTGGTCCTAGCCCAAAGCATTATTCGATTATTGAAGACATTACTCGTCACACCAAAAAAGCGATTCACCAAGCTGAACATATGGGTGGATGGAATGCTTTGCCAAAGTCTGATTTATTCGAGGTAGAATACTGGAGTTTGGAACAAGCGAAGTTAGCCAAAGCGGGAAAGCCAAAGGCAATGGCAGGCAAAATAGCGATTGTAACGGGGGCTGCAAGTGGAATTGGAAAAGCTTGTGTCGAAAGTTTAGTCGCACAAGGCGCAGTTGTTGCCGCTTTGGATATTGATAAAAAAATTACTAGTTGCTTTCCGCAAAAAGAGGTCTTAGGGCTTACTTGTGATGTGACCAATACCAAACAATTGGAAAAAGCGATTGAGCAAACGGTGATGCAGTTTGGTGGAATTGATATGCTGATTTCTAATGCAGGTATCTTTCCAAAATCGGCTAAAATAGCGGATATGGACGCGAAGAACTGGCAAAAATCATTAGATATTAATGTAACGAGTCATCAGCGTTTACTACAATTATGTGTGCCGTATTTAGAGCTAGGGTTTGACCCTGCTGTAGTTTTTATTGTGTCTAAAAATGTACCAGCACCAGGTCCAGGGGCTGCGGCTTATTCCGTTGCCAAAGCTGGATTGAATCAATTAGGTCGAATTGCGGCAATGGAGTTAGGTGGGAAAGGCATTCGAGTCAATATGATGCATCCAAATGCAGTTTATGATACAGCAATTTGGACAGATGAGGTATTAAATTCAAGAGCTAAACATTATGGCTTGACAGTGGAGGAATATAAGACCAATAATATCTTAAAAACAGAAGTGACTTCCCATGATGTGGCGGATTTGGCGGTGGCGATGTTGGGTAAGACTTTTGGGAAGATTACGGGGGCGCAAGTGCCTATTGATGGGGGGAATGAGCGGGTGATATAATTAGTAGGAATATCTGTTAGACTTCATTCGTCCGTTGCTAATAAAAAGTACCAACGGATGAATGAAGGCAACGGATAATTATCCACGCTCATTCATAAAACGAAAAAGCCCAATTAAATCTGCTTGCTCTTTAAAATTAACTTTATGTTCTTTTAAATAAGCAGTAGCCTTTTTATAAGTACTAAAAAATTTGATACCTGCCTTTTTTCTAGAAGGAATTTTAAAAACTTCCCCATCTTTGAGTAAGCAATAGGTTTGCTTTTCTATTATCTTTTCGCTTTTACTACCTACATTCAAAATAGGGTCATAATCTGGTTTTTGTTTAATACCTTCATGAAATAGTAAGAGCGTATATTTTCCTTCCAAAAGAGCTTCAAAAAAAACGATACCTCTTTTCCAATTTTTAGGCGCTAAACCAATAAATTTTTTTCCTAATTGAGGAATAGTGAAACTGCTTATCTTTCGACTGGAAGCCACCATAGCTCGATTGTGAGATAAAAAATTAACTTGCTGATTCAGTATATCATACTTAATCATTGCTGGAAAACCTTTGGACAATTCATTCTTGAAAATTTTGGCATCCATCCATGCGGTATTGTAAAAATGCTGATGAATAAGCGTTGATTCGGCTAAATCGAATGTTCTAATGGTTATAGGATGTGTGATTTCATTAGATGTTACGACTCCCCTTGATTGACTAAATACTATTTGATTAAGGCAAATTAATAGTAAAATTAAGACATACTTTTCCATTTTGTAGATAGTTTTGAAGGCTAATTGGCTTGATTACTTCATCATAAATTTGCTATTCTTGACTTGCTTTTCTCATAAGGATGGCTTCGTGTCAATTCGTATTTTTATCAGAAAACGCTTGATAAGTACCTACTATTAAATAATCGTCACTTTTGATTCAGGCTATTTTTTCGCTAGACGAGGCATGAAGAAGTGTCAACTTCTGAACCGCAAAGCGGACGGGATGGCTTGCATAGCCCCGCTACGGAAATATTTTTTAACAT
>JBGCFJ010000702.1:0-2988 GCA_045106885.1 Saprospiraceae bacterium | reverse complement strand
CTTTTTCTAAACTTATAAAATTTCCCTTTTCTATGTTTTCTATTAATCCTGCCTCTTTATTTTTTAAAATATCTTTAAAATTTTTAGTAATTTCGTCCAGTCTAGTAAGTATAGTTTGCATTTTCTATTTTTTTGATTAGTCGTATAATCCTCAAAATAGGCATTCTTACTTTACTAGACTTTTTGGGAAATTATGGGATTACGCCCAAATCTTTATGCTCGTTTGATATCCATTAAAAAGCTATTGAAGGGAATGGAAGTGTCTGAAGAGCGGAATAGTTTACTAGAGGTAGAAAGGAAATGTATTCGAGACTGGAAACTGGCGGAAAGGACAATCTAAATGATAGTGTGTTTTAAGTAATGCTTATTTTAGCACTTAATTGCTTTATTAAAATTTTTTATCTAAGTTAGTAAACGGTTACTTACGCCTGAGTACTTTCTATTGGCATTCAAATACAAAATTATGATAGATTATAAGAAATATATTACAATTGATTCTCGAAAAAGAAATGGTCAACCTTGTATTCGTGACCTAAGAATAACTGTGGGGGATATTTTAAGCTATTTAGCATCAGGTATGTCCACCGAGGAAATTCTGGCGGACTTTCCAAAATTAGCGAAGGAGGATATTTTAGCAGCATTGGCTTATGCTGCTGCTGCGCAAAATAATAGAGCCGTATTGGAGACTGCTGCCTAGTGCTTGGTTTTAATAAAATGATGGGATATGATTTTGGTTGATAATAATCTTTCTTACCGAGTAGCGTCTATTTTGAAGGCGACGTACAAAGGTATTATACATGTTTCAAGTGTTGGTTTGGATGCGGAAGATGATTTGGTCTTGTGGGCATATGCTACCAATAATGAGTTAAGCATTCTCACTAAAGATGCGGATTTTAATCATATTCAACAATTGAATGGTTTTCCACCAAAAATTATCTGGATAAGAAGTGGGAATGTTTCGACCAAGCACGTTGTCGAATTACTCGAAACTAGACAATTAGGAATAAAGCGATTTTTGGAGGATAAGGAGTTAGGATTGTTGGAAATTTGGTAAAGGACAGTTTATTTAAGTTGGTTCATGCGCTAGTATTTGAAAATCGTAGTATTAGAGGAGTTACTTTAAAAATAAGAGTTTTCCAAATTATAGATTTTTTTTACTATTTTTTCAAAATATAATTTTGTCTCATAATACAAATTATGTTAAGTAAGAATGGAAATTTTCTGTCTTGTCGTAAAAAAGGTATACCGCTAATAGTGGATTTATATGAAAAAAGGACAAAAACGACCTTATTACGGGAAGCGTACAAAAAGACAGGTAATCGAAGGGTATTTTAAATCATCTGCATCGATGGATGAGCTATCAGAAATTCACGGCGTATTAGGTAGTAACACGGTGGCAAGTTGGCTGAAAAAAAACGGAAATTTGGGTATTTCAAAATATTCAAAATCTGAAATCATGAGTAAGTCACACTCCCCTATCGAGGAGAAAAATCAACGTCAAAAACGGTTTAAACTAGATGTACACCTAAGAATTGGTGAACTGGAATCTGATTTAGAAACAAGTCAAAGAAAAGTACATTTCTATCGTTATTCGATGGACATTATTAATGACCTAGCAAAAGAGCTGACAGGCATCGACCTTTTAAAAAAAACTGGACAGGAGTTGTCCAAGCGGTCTACAAAGCAGGAATCATGAGCATAACCAAAGCATGTGAATTATTAGGCTATGCGAAATGTACTTTCTTTAAAGTTCGAAATAATCGAATCGCTAAAGAAAAAGAATCAGCAAGAGTAGAGGCGTATATTTTAGAAAAGGTTCGCCTTATACGGAAAGAAATGCCAAGATTAGGTGGCAAAAAGCTGTATTACCTAATTAATAAAGATCCTAATCGAAAGAATTACAAGTTTGGAGAGCGTAAATTTTTCAAAGTATTGAAAGCTCATAACTTACTGGTAATCAGAAAGAAAAAACGAGAAATAACAACTGATAGTAAACTTTGGAAAGGACAATATCCGGATTTACTTAAAGAACTAGTCCCCTCTCGTCCAGAACAAGTTTGGGTATCAGATATCACCTATTTTAGGACAAAAGATGGCTTTATATATGGTCATTTAATAACGGATGGGTACTCAAAAAAGCTAGTAGGTTTTGAAATATCAGATAACATGAAGGCAACCTCTACCCTATCTGCACTCAAAAAAGCGGTAACAAATAGGGTTTATGATAAGGAATTGATTCATCATTCGGACCGAGGTTTTCAATATCTCTCTAGAGTTTACACCACTTTTTTGAAAAAGCATAAAATCAAAATTAGTGTAACGCAGGATGGCAGTCCATATGATAATGCGGTAGCCGAGCGAATTAATGGTATTTTAAAAGATGAATTTGCATTTGGTGGTGTCTTCGGAAATTTGGAACAGGCCAAAGAATTAATAGAAAAAGTGGCGATAATTTACAACGAAAAGCGACCACATATTAGTAACCATTATTTGACACCAAATGAAATGCATCAGCAAAGCGAATTGAAAATTAAAACTTGGGAAAGAGGCGATTAAATAGGACTCAAATTTCAACCCGAAACCTCCATGAAAAACCTTGGGGAGTGATTAATTTTTTTCTTTTTTGAAAAGCCCTCAAAAGTGGGCGGGCTTTTTGAAAAAGAAAGGAATGCGGGTTGGCTTTTATTTTTTAATTGGTATACTTTTTCTGCAACAAGACAGTGAAGGCGATTGTAGTGCTTCCAAAATTCAACCAACATTAGATGCAGGGAAATGGTCTCAAATCTTTATCAATATATTCTTCTCCCTAATGCTCATCCCACTTTCCCAAATAGTTTTCAACTGAGTGTAAGTATATAATGTAATTTACAGCGTTCAAAAGTAAATTGTTTTATATATTTGGCATAATTCATTATGAAAAATATTAATCCTATTTATCGCTGGCTGATACTGTTGTTTAGTTCTTACGGACAATTAATTAGTCAAACT
>JBGCFJ010000701.1:0-26040 GCA_045106885.1 Saprospiraceae bacterium | reverse complement strand
TTAAAGAATTGGAAGTAGCAAAAAAAGAAATGATAGAAAATGCTCCGGAAGACTTACGACAATTACTTGAAAAACAAGTGCTTATCGAGTCGGAATACGAGACGAAGAATACTTGCTATGCTAGTGTTGACGATGTATGTTACAAACGGCAAAAGAAATATAGGAAAGAGCATACTGCTGAAAAAGGAACAAAAGCCCCCTTAAAACGAGTATACAATTCAGTTATTCGAGTACAATTAGCTGGTCAGTTAATGCAATTACTTCCAGGCAAGTATCAATTGAGCCTTTATGCAGGTGTAGAGCGAAAACTAATAAGTCGATATGATGTAAATCGATATTAGGTGGAGCAGTTGCGTGTTGCCAGTTACCTGTTGCCAGTTTTAGCACGAATTTAACTGGCAACTCGCAACTCGTAACTGGCAACAGGCAACTCGCAACTGGCAACCCACTTACTTTATAAAAGAAGTCGCTTGAAATAATTGTGTTTCATCGGCTTGATTCACAACATAACTAAAGCCAGGTTGGACGCTATAGCCACCGTACTCACCAGCTTTATTAACTGCACAATAACCTACTTGAATATCTTTATAATGTTGGTTTTTCGCAATTCGATTCACTGCTTCTTCACAAGCTTCTTGAGGTGTTTTTCCTTGCCGCATCAATTCGACAACTAAAAAAGAGCCTAAAGTTTTGAGTACGGCTTCACCAACGCCAGTAGCAGCAGCTCCACCAACTTCATTATCGACAAATAAACCCGCACCAATAATAGGAGAGTCACCTACTCTTCCGTGCATTTTATAAGCCATCCCACTAGTGGTACAAGCGCCAGAAATATTTCCTGCTTGGTCAATAGTCACCATACCTATCGTATCGTGATTTTCGATATTGATAACTGGTTTATATTCCGTATTAACTAACCAAGCTTCATACTCTTTTTTAGATTTTTCTGTTAATAAATTTTCTACTTTAAAACCTTGTGCTAAAGCAAATTTCAAAGCACCTTCTCCTGCTAAGATGACATGAGGCGTTTCTTCCATTACTTTTCGAGCCACAGAAATAGGATGCTTGATGCCTTGCAAGAAACAAACAGAACCGCAGTCTCCTTTTTCATCCATAATACAAGCGTCTAGAGTTACCTTTCCTTCTCTGTCTGGTCGCCCACCATAACCCACAGATTGGTCGTTTTCATCTGCTTCCAATACTCTAACGCCTGCTTCTACTGCATCTAAAGCCCTACCGCCGTTTTTGATAACGTTCCAAGCTGTTTGGTTAGCTGTTCGACGTTCCCAGGTTGCAATAACGGTGGGCTTAGTAATAACGTTGGTAGTTGTAGGAGTAGCTTTTTCTTCAGAAGCACAGGCGGTGCTACCTAAGCCAATAGCTGCCAATAAGGAGCTAAGCGCAGAACGATGAATAAATTTTCGTCTATTTAACATTTTTTTTAAGTTTTGATTAGAAGTATGGTGAGTAGATAAGGTAAGGAGATTTATGAGCCGATGAGGATGCAATTTAGGACTTATTAGATAGTCAGATTGAAAATTGATACCTAGAAAGAAGTGAGCAGTCAGACCGTTTATTACATAAACTGTCAGCAGTCAGATTGAATAAATGTAAATTCCTGACATTCAGTTGGTTGCCTATGTTCAATCTGACTTCAGACAGAAAATTTCAATTTTCGGTCTGACTTCTGACCTCTAAAAAATATCAGTTTATTAGCTGACGCTCTAATTACCTCATTACCTTATTAACCTTAGGACCTCACCTTTTCT
Organism: Saprospiraceae bacterium; assembly: GCA_045106885.1. Lineage (GTDB taxonomy): Bacteria > Bacteroidota > Bacteroidia > Chitinophagales > Saprospiraceae > JAFMDF01. The sequence continues at coordinate 24,271 of JBGCFJ010000701.1, read as the reverse complement.
CCGTAATATCTGTATATATTAATTATTTTCGTCATTTCTTAGCCATTATTAATCGAATATATCAAAATAAATTAAAAATTATATGCAATTTCGCAATTCTACATTGTCACATACACTAAGTTTCGTACTTATACTGCAGTAGCTGACACTATTTATAAAACACAAATTCTAAATTCAATTAAATCCTTATTTTTTATGAAACAAAAAGGACTCACTTGTTTGTTTTTCCTCTTTGGGTTATTCACGCTTAACGCCCAGATGAATAAAATTGATTTTGTAGAATACGACTTGGATAATGGCTTACATGTCATTTTACATCAAGATAATTCTACGCCAATCGTTGCAGTTTCCATTATGTACCATGTTGGTTCAAAAAATGAAAATCCTGATAGAACTGGTTTTGCCCACTTTTTTGAACATTTATTATTTGAAGGTTCTGAAAATATAGACCGAGGACAATTTGATAAATATGTCCAAAATGCAGGGGGTATTTTAAATGCAAATACCAATAATGACCGAACTTTTTATTTTGAATTATTACCTTCTAATCAGTTAGAATTAGGACTTTGGTTAGAATCTGAAAGACTATTGCATGCTAAAGTTGACCAAAAAGGAGTGGAAACTCAGCGAGAAGTAGTGAAAGAAGAAAAACGACAATCTATAGACAATCGGCCTTATGGTTCTATTTTACAAGAATCTATGTCAAGAGCTTTTACTAAACATCCTTACCAATGGGTGCCTATTGGCTCAATGGAGCATTTGAATGCTGCATCAGAAGAAGATTATATTAATTTCTACAAAGATTTTTATGTGCCGAATAATGCAGTTTTATCTATTGCTGGTGATTTAGATATTGAAGCGACTAAAAAAATGATTGATAAATATTTTAGTGGGATTCCTAAAGGAAAAAAGCCTATTTATCGACCAGATGTAGAAGAAGGCCCTATTAAAGGAGAGATAAAAGATACTATTTTTGATAATATCCAATTACCTGCCGTAGTACAAACGTATCGGTTACCAGCACAAGGAACACCTGATTTTTATGCAGTAAGTATGTTGGCTAAATTATTATCTACAGGGCAAAGTTCTCGATTATATCGTGCTTTGGTAGATGAACAACAAAAAGCAGTTACTGCTGGTAGTTTTCCTTTGGCATCAGAAGACCCTGGGGTTAACATCGTTTTTGCAATTGCTAATATGGGCGTAGATGCAGTTGCCCTAAGCGATGCGATAGATGCAGAGATTGCTAGAACTCAAAATGAATTAATTTCTGATAAAGAATTTCAGAAACTAAAAAATCAAATAGAAAACGATTTTATTTCTTCCAATGGTCGAATATTTGGTATTGCAGAAAGCTTAGCAGATTATTACACCTTTTATGGAGATACGAATTTAATCAATACAGAGATTGACCGTTATTTGGCAGTAACTAAGCAAGATATTCAACGCGTTGCAAAAGAATATTTTAAGAAAGATAGTCGGGTTAATTTAATGTATTTACCAAAACAAGCGCAGCCTTAAAAATGATGAACGATGAATTCGTCAGCATTGAATATTTATTTTTCTTAAAGGAAATTCAAAATTTAAAATAATAAGGAAGTCCTATTTCCTTTGTATTTCAATATATAATTACGATGAAAAAAATAGTATTTTTAGTAATAATAAGCGGACTATTTTTCGCCCAATGTACCCCAAAAGTAGCGGAGACCGTTGCGAAGGGGGAAGATAAAATGGATAATGCCGTGGAAGGGATTAAGGATAAGACGGGGGGGATTAATGATTTTCGAAAAACTGCTCCCAAGCCAGGGCCTGCTCCAAAGATAGAAATTGGGTCTGCCGATAATTTTAATTTATCGAATGGGTTAAAAGTTTTTGTGGTGGAGAATCACAAATTGCCAAGAGTTTCTTTCCAGATATTTGTAGATGTACCACCTATAAAAGAAAAAGAATTTGCTGGAGCGGCAAGCATTACAGGGCAATTATTAAAAACAGGAACTATCACCCAAGCAAAGTCAGAAATTGACGAGACTATTGATTTTATGGGGGCTTCCTTGAATTCAAGTAGTAGTGGTATTTCAGGTGCTTCTTTGAAAAAGCATACGGAAAAATTAATGGAAATAGCCGCAAATGTTTTATTAAAGCCCTCTTTTCCACAAGCAGAATTTGATAAGATAAAAAAACAAACTTTATCTGGATTAGCGCAAGGAAAAGAAGATGCGAATACAATTGCTCGAAATGTTTCCAATGTACTGACTTATGGTAAAAGCCATCCTTATGGAGAAATTGAAACGGAAGAATCTGTAGGTAAGATTACCTTAGCTGAAACAAAAAAATACTATAATGATTACCTGAAGCCAAATATTGGTTATATGGTAGTTGTGGGAGATATTACTGCGGCAGAAGCCAAGCCAATGGTTGAAAAATATTTTGGTAATTGGATGAGCCGTCCTGTTCAAAAGGCTGATTTTTTAATGCCACAAAAACCAAGTCAACCAACGGTTAATTTTGTCAGTAAAAGTGGTGCAGCACAGTCTGTGATTACGGTTACCCATCCAGTAGATATAAAGCCTGATTCGGAGGATTGGATTGCTGCTAGAGTAATGAATGCTATTTTGGGAGGAAGTGGTTTAAGTAGTCGAATTAACCAAAACCTCAGAGAGGACAAAGGATATACTTACGGTGGAGGTTCTAATTTAGAAAATGACCCTTATATTGGTTCTTTCTCTGCTGATTTGAGTGTCAGAAATGAAGTAACTGCACCAGCAGTGAAAGAATTATTAAAGGAATTGAATCGAATTCGGACAGAAAAAGTAACGGATAAGGAGTTGACACAAATTAAAAACTACTTGACAGGAATTTTTGCTATTCAATTAGAAAGCCCACAAACGGTCGCTCGATTTGCTTTGAATTCGGCTAGACATAATTTACCAGCAGACTATTATGCTACGTATTTAGAAAAATTGAATGCGGTAACAGCGGATGATATTTTAGCAATGGCACAAAAATATATTACGCCTGATAATGCCCATATTTTAGTCGTAGGAAATAAGAGTGAAGTAGCAGAAAGTTTAAAAGAATTTGCTCCAGATGGCAAAATCAATTACTTTGATGCTTTTGGAACCCCTTTAAAAATAGAGGAAAGTGCTGCTACTGCAAATATAACCGTAGAGCAAGTGTTGGATAAATACATTGCTGCCATTGGTGGCAAAGAGAAATTAATGGCAGTGAAAGATTTGACGATGAATATGGCTGCCGATGCAATGGGACAGACGATTGAAATGAAGATTATACAGAAAGCACCAGGTAAAACTTACCAAGCATTCATTATGGGCGGAGCCACTCAGCAAGAAACGATTCTAAACGGAGAGAAAGGGAAAATTTCCGCAGGTGGTCAATCTCAACCGATGCCAGCAGAACAAGTAGCGAACTCAAAAGAACAAGCAGTCTTATTTACTGAAATGCAATTTAAAGAGTTAGGCTATGAAGCTAAATTAGTCGGTACTGAAAATTTAGACGGTAAAAATGTTTTTGTGGTAGAAACAACTTCTCCATTAGGCAAAAAACAAGCTTTATTTTTTGATACGAAGACTTATTTAAAAGTCAAAGAATCAAGTAATATACCTGGTCCAAATGGTCAACTTCAAACGGTTTCTACAGACTTGAGTGATTATCAAGAAGTAGATGGTATTTTATTTCCTTTTGGTCGAAAATTAGTTGGCGCTGCACCAATTCCTTTGGATTTAAAAATTACGGAAATTAAAGTGAACAGTGGGGTGAGTGATGATTTGTTTAAGGTGGAATAAGCGGTATCGGGTATCAGGTCGCAGGTGTCAGGTTAGATGTGTAGTTTACGTCTAGCCTGATACCAGACACCTGATACCCGAAACCTACCTTATAGCTTCCGATAAAAAATATGCGCATCGACATAGCCTTCCTCAACGTGATAAAACCCTTCTGGCACAGTCCCAATAATTTCAAAGCCATTATCCAACCAAGTCTTAATTGCTCCTTTATTTGTGCTAACGACTAGATTGAATTGCATACCTCGATAGCCTGCTGCTTTTGCCATCTCTATGGAATGGGCACATAATCGGTGACCAATACCATGTCCTCTATTTGCGGTATTGACCATATAGGCTGCATTCGCTATATGCCCTCCATAACCAGGTTGATTTGCTTTGAAAATATAAGCGCCAACAATTTCTTTTCCTTGTTCTGCCACGTACGTATGATTCCTTAAATTGACCCAATTTTTTTCAATAGCTGTTCTAGTAAAACTATCATCATAAGGGTAATAAATTTTTTGTTCCATAATGGTCTTCCACATTTGCCAGATGGTTTCTAAGTCCTTTTTTTCGGCAGGACGAATTTTAACTTCCATAATTACTATTTTTTATAGACGCAGAGATACAAATAAATATCGTCTTCCAACTTACAAAAATGAGACTTTGTCAACGGATTTAAATTTTTTAATATAGAAATAAGAAATATTAAATGGTTTCTACTATCTTTAGGAGTCTATTTATTTTCAACACTTAGTGAATTGTCATTGAAAAACAATACGTTACAACAACAAACTGCTAAAGTAATCGAAAACCAACACTTGGATTTCGAACGGTTTTTTATGACCCATTATAAAGTATTATTTAGTCTTGGGTATCGACTTTCTGGTGACAAAGAATTAACCAAAGATTTACTACAAAGTTTTTTTCTAGAATTATGGGAAAATAGGTTTCAGTCGCAAAATATTCAATACTTAGAAGCTTATCTTAAAAAAGCCTTTCATCGAAAAGTGGTGAAAGCACTTCAAAAAAATAAGCGCACTCAAGAAAAAATAAAAAATAGCGTAGCCATAACAAATTCACCATCCTACGAACAATTGTTAATCAATTTTCAAACTGAAGATGCGCAAAAAAAACAATTAGCCACAGCTATTAATCAACTGCCAACCCAACAAAAAGAAGCACTTAGTTTGCGTTTTAAAGAAGGATTAGATTACGAAGAAATTGCCGCTTCTACTGGTAAAAGTCCCCAAACAATCTATAATCAGATTCATTCAGCTATCCAGAAATTGCGTAAATCTTTCCGTCCTATTTTTTAATTTTTCTACTTGTAATGTTTTGCGGTGAAGCTGTCCCAGCGGGACAAAATGTTGGTAGAAAGCAATGTTTTAAGCATTGCAAATGTGCCTTTAGGTACATTATGTATAACATTCCGTACCTAAAGGCACGGTAAAATCAGAACAAACCCGAATATCCTACCGACATAAAACCCCTAAAGGGGTTAACTTGATGAATCACCGTACCGAAAGTTTTCGGTATTACAATCAGGGATTTTTAAACTTTTTTTAAAAAAAATCACTCTCCGATAGTAAAAGTTCAATTTTCCTTCCTCTTAGTTATAGAAGAACCATTTTTCCCCATTTGGACAAACTGCATTTACACGAATAAACTAATGAATCTAAACGAAATGACCGTAGCGTCTTTAGTGGCTTCTGAGCATTTTCAAAATCATTGCTTGAATCCTACTGCCGAATCAGTGCAGTATTGGGAACAACAGCTATTTCAATATCCAGAAAAACGAGAGATTATTGAAGAAGCGAAAACGCTAGTTTTAGCATTGGCTATGAAGCCTTCTGATGAAGAAGTATCAGCAGCATTTCTAGATTTTAAAAAAGTAATTGAGCAACAACAAATAAAACAACCTACGAAACTAGTAGCACTTCCTAGACAACAAAAATCTAAAAAGAGTAGCCTGATTACCATAGCTGCTACCATACTCTTTGTATTGTCGATTGGAGTTTGGCAATTTTTCCTTGCACCTACAACTGCAATGATAGAATTGACAACGAATTATGGAGAACTAAAAACACAACTATTACCCGATGGAAGTAAGATTATTCTAAATGCTAATTCTAGGCTTACTTTCAAAGAACATTGGACTAGGAATAAACCACGAGAAGTCCAACTCCAAGGAGAAGCCTTTTTTGAAATAAAAAAGAAATCGACTGAGGAACAATTTATTGTTCAGACGGATAAAGGGAAAATTCAGGTATTAGGGACTTCTTTTAATGTCAAACAAAGAGCTGCGACTTTTGAGGTGGCACTTCTAGAAGGAGCGGTCGCCTTATCTATCCCTAAATATCCAGTCATAAAAATGAAGCCAGGAGAATTAGTAAGAGTAGAAGGGACTGATTTCTATGACAGAAGTATTGCCGATGTAGATGCTTTTAGTGCTTGGCGCTTTCAACGAATGGTTTTTAAAGAAATGGCTATTTCTAAGGTGATTCAACGCCTGCAAGATGAATTTAATTGGGAGGTAACCGTAGCTAATCAAGATTTATTAAAAAGGAAAATTACTGCGACGATTCCCAAAAACGACCCCGAATTATTATTAGAAGCTTTATCGGAAATATATGATTTGGAGATTGAGCAATTAAATGATAAAGCTTATTTGATAAAATAGGTTATTATTTTCCTCGTCCCTTAAGCGACAGCATTCAAAGAAACTGAAAATTCAGCATATGAAAATACCTCAACATTTTATTATTTATTGGTGCTTTTTGATTAGTCTATGTTGTTTACCTGTAGTGGGACATACGGCTACTAAAACACAAAATAATTTCCAGAAAAAAACGATTCCGCTCTCTAAAGCAATTGACGAAGTAGCCAATGTTTATCAAGTAAATATTGTTTATGATGTAGAACAGATTGCTGGTAAAAAAATTAATGATTGGTCGATTCAGCATCAATCCGTAGAAGCTGAACTAAAAGAACTACAACGTAAATCGACTTTTAATTTTAAAAAATTAGGAGCGGAGACCTATATTATTAAAGTTGAAACGGCGACTATTACTAATAAGGGAATAAGTACGAAAATTAACCAGAAACAGCCGCAGTTTAAAATTACTAAAGCCATCATTACCGTTTCAGGAAGTGTTTATGATATAGACAATAATGAACCTTTGATTGGCGTAAATATTTTGGTCAAAGGAAAAGATGTTGGGACCGCTACTGATTTTGATGGAAAATTTTCTTTAGAAGTAGAAGAAAATGCGACGTTAGTTTTTAGTTATATTGGTTATAATGAAAAAGAGGTAAAAGTCCGAAATGCTAAAATGGGGGACATTTATTTAGAAACAGATGCCAAGCAATTAGAGGAAGTCGTGGTTGTGGGTTATGGTACTCAGAAAAGAAGTGATTTAACGGGCGCTTTATCTTCTGTTGGTGAAAAAGAAATTAAAGCTTTACCTGCAACAGGTTTGGACCAAGCACTTCAAGGAAGAGCAGCGGGGGTACAAGTAACCCAAAATTCTGGCGCTCCAGGTGGGGGTGTTTCTATCCGAATTAGAGGAATTGGCTCTACGCTTTCGGCGGAGCCATTATACGTGATAGATGGGATTCCTGTTGTGAATGACAATCAAGGGACTTCCTCTAATTTTAGTGAATTAGACGGTGGTGGACAGAATTCTAATGCACTAAATACCGTCAATCCTAGTGATATAGAATCCATTGAAATTTTAAAAGATGCGTCTGCTACGGCTATTTATGGTGCGAGAGCTGCCAATGGTGTGGTGTTAATTACGACTAAAAGGGGAAAGGCAGGAAAGTCTAATATTAGTTTAGAAAGTTATTATGGGGTACAAGAATTAGCGTCTAAAGTTCCTGTTTTAGATTTGCGTCAATATGCAGAATATTACGGAGATATTGGATTTGAATTAATTGAAGAATTTAGAAATCCTGAATTATTAGGTAAAGGAACAGATTGGCAAGATGCCGTTTTTCGGCAAGCAGCTACTCAAAATTATCAAATGACGGTTTCGGGAGGTTCTGAAAAAACAAAGTTTGCTTTATCTGGTGGCTATAACTTTAAAGAAGGAATTGTTGTGGGGTCAGATTTTACTCGTTTGTCTGCCAAACTAAATATTGACCATTCCTTCTCTGACCGAGTACGTATTGGAAATAGTTTTTTGGCAAGTAGAACGAGTGAAAATATCACTTTTAATGACAATAGTAGCGGCGTTGTTTATACAGCTTTATTAGCCGTACCAAATGCACCTGTTAGAAATGCAGATGGTAGTTTTGCTGGGCCACAAGAAGAAATTACGTTGTCATTCGATAACCCTGTTGCCAGAGCATTAGAGACACAAGATGTCAATACAAAGACTAGAATTTTATCAAATCTTTACGCTGAAATTGATTTATTTCCTTGGTTAAAATATCGAACCGAATTCGGAGCAGATATTATTTATTCCAATCATAATACTTTCTTCCCACAGTTTGAAAGAGGCAATTTCTTTGGTAAGTCAGGTGTCCGACGAAGTTTAAATAACAGTTTATTCTGGATAAATAAACACTTACTTACTTTTAATAAGAAAATAGCCGACAAACATAATGTGACAGCATTACTTGGTTTTGAAGCCCAAGAAGGAACTTATGAATATTTATTTGCTTCTAGAGATAATTTGCCAACCAATGATTTACAACAATTATCATTAGGAGATGCAGGACAACAACAGAATGGAGGCGGAGCAGGACATTGGGCATTGGTGTCTTATTTTGGTCGATTTAATTATGGTTTTAGTGACCGTTATTTATTGACGGGTACTGTTCGAGTAGATGGGTCTTCTCGTTTTGGTCCGAATAACCGTTATGGTGTTTTCCCTTCTGCGGCTTTCGCATGGAGAGCATCCAACGAAGGTTTTATAAAAGAGATTGATGCGATTAATAATTTGAAATTTAGAGTGGGGGTAGGAACAGTCGGTAATCAAGAAATTGGTTTATATTCTTATAGTGCCAATTTACGGTCGATAAATGTAGCATTAGGCGACCAATTGGTAACGGGTTTTGCACCTGATAATATCGCCAATCCAGATGTCCGATGGGAATCTTCTTTCCAAACGAATATTGGTATGGACTTAGGTTTGATTAATAACCGAATCGAATTGATTGCGGATTATTATATAAAAAAAGCAGATGGGATGCTGTTGCCTGCCTTGATTCCTTTAACCGCAGGTAGTTTGAATGCTCCTTTTGTGAACATCGGAGAGATAGAAAACAGAGGAATAGAAATTACTTTAAACACCCAAAATACAACGGGGGCTTTTTCTTGGCGAACAGGCATCAATTTTTCTGTTAATAGAAATAAAGTAATCAGCCTAGGGTCTAATGGAAATCTTATTGGACTCATCCAAAGAATTCCCGTTACCCGTACAGAAGAAGGTCAACCAATTAGTCAATTTTATGGCTATGTCACGGATGGTATTTTTCAAAGTCAAGCCGAGGTCGTCGAAAGCCCTTTCCAGCAAGATGGGACAAGAGCGGGAGATATTAAGTTTAAAGACTTGAACAATGATGGCATTATTAATGACCAAGACCAAACATTTTTAGGAAGTCCACATCCTGACTTTACCTTGAATATGACGAACAATTTCAGTTATAAAGGCATCGACTTTAGCTTTTTCTTCCAAGGTGTTTTTGGTAATGAAATATTAAATCTAATTCGTAGAGATATAGAAGGTATGGCAGGTCTAGCCAATCAGTCCGTTAGAGTGATTGACCGTTCTCGACCGGGAATGCCTGATGACGAGATGCCAAGAGCAACGGGACCAGACCCTAATTCTAATCGAAGAATTTCTTCTCGATTTATTGAAGATGGTACATTTGTTCGACTGAAAAATGTCTCTTTAGGTTATACTTTTCCAAAAAAATGGATGCGCCGAGTAAAGATACAAACGATGCGTGCTTATATCAGTGTACAGAATTTGCAAACATGGACAGATTACTCTGGTTACGACCCAGAAATTGGTTCTTATAATCAGAATCCCTTGATTAATGGGGTAGAGAATGGACGGTATCCCATTTCTCGGTCTTATACGGCTGGAATTAATGTGAATTTTTAAGCATACATATTTTTATTGTCGATATTTTCAGTCTCCAGACTGGAAATGGACATCTCGTCGTCTTCTGACGACTGTAAATAACTTAAGTTCGTTTTAAACGGTCGTCAGGAGACGACGAGATATTGGATTCAAGTCTAGAGACTTAAATCATCGAGTATAAATTATTTAAAGTAATCAGTATGAAAAATAACCTAATAAAACTATTATCATTCATCACCATCATTAGCTGTTGTGCTTGTGGTGAACTACTAGACAAACAACCCTTAGACCAACTAACAACAGACCTTTTTTATAAAACAGAATCTGATGCAGATAAAGCTATTTTAGCGGCTTATTCTCCAATGATAGATGTTGAATGGATAGGGAAAGGTTGGATGATTACTGAAATTCCATCTGATAATTCGCAAGCAGGAGGAACGGCCCCTGATTTCACGCCGATTGATAATTTTACTGTAGCGGCGGATAATATCCCCATAGCTAACTATTGGGCGATACATTATCGACAGGTGACTTTGGCAAATGTGGTCGTTGAAAAAGTGACGGGTATGGATATTCCCGAAACCGCAAAAAATGTATTCTTGGCAGAAGCCCGTTTTTTAAGAGCCGTGGCTTATTTTGATTTAGTAAGAGTTTATGGAGGGGTGCCATTGATTACAGAAGCGCCTTCTTTGGATAGAGAATTATTTTATCCTCGGTCTAGTCCGAATGAAGTATATGAATTAATCAAAGCAGATTTTGCCTTTGCGAGTGAATATTTGCCCGTGACCAGAACTGGCTCTGATGCAGGAAGAGCGACCAAAGGTGCAGCCTTAGCATTTTTAGCTAAAGTAAATTTAACAACTAGAGATTATGTTTTGGCTAGGGATATTGCAAAGTCAGTTATCGACTTAGGAGTATATAGATTACTAGATGATTATAATGACAACTTCGAGTTAGCGACCAGCGATAATAATGAAGAAGCTGTTTTTCAAGTACAATATACAGGATGTGGACCATTTAATACTGGCAATGCGATGCAAGCCTTTTTTGCACCTTGGGGAGAAGGGATTACCAAAGATAGAGATGGCTGGGGCTCTCAAATTCCAACCGCTCCTATTTTAAATAATCCAAATACAACGATTATAGATGCTATCGGTAAAGACGATTTACGTCGACATACAAGCATCATGCTGCCGAACGCTTATTATCCTTCGATTAATTCAGGAGATGGAGGATATACCTATCCCTCAAGGGGCGCTTCGGCAGTAAGTGCGAATATTAAAAAATATGTAGTAGGAAGTGGTTCCAATATTTGTTTTATGAGTACGCCACAAAACGCACATGTCATTCGATATTCGGATGTGCTACTAACGTATGCCGAGGCGATTATGATTATTCAAGGTGGTGTGGCTTCTGACCCTACTGCCTTGGCTGCCTTTAATCAAGTACGCACTAGAGCAGGTTTGCCAGCGATGGATAGTTTTGATGCGGATGATATACTACAAGAAAGGCGAGCAGAATTTGCTTTTGAAGGACATCGTTGGTTTGACCTGTTGCGATCAGGAAAGACCGTAGAAATCATGACTTTACACGGGAAAAATTTGGATGAACATAATTTATTATTCCCAATTCCAAGTTCTGAAATAGAAGTCAACCCTAAACTAGAACAAAATCCAGGATATTAACTGGTAGTAAAGCCTTCAGGCTTTCCCGTCAAAGACCTTTAGGTCTGACTTTATATGGATTACATTAGAATTTTAAGAAGAATACTCCGACCTGAAGGTCGGGCACAGTAAAGCCTGAAGGCTTTACTACCAGTTACGCACAATTTGATACAATTATAAAATCCTCGTATTTTATGTTAATAAGAAAAATCACTTTTGGTTGTTTACTTGCTCTTTTATTAGCGGCTTGTAGAAAAGATGTAGGACCACCAGTTATTGAAAGCATCGAGCCAGCTTTTGGGCCTGCGGAAACCCTCGTAACTATTCAAGGAGTTAATCTAGCAAATATTAAGGAAGTTAAATTTAGCGACCAAGTCGTTAATTTTAACAACGCTTATAATGCGGAAAACGCTTTATTATTAAGAATCGCTACCAATATTCCTTTAGGAGAACATCTAATTACTTTGACAACTGATGGCGGAGCAGTGTCGACTGATTTTAGGATAACGCTAGAGCCACCAGAGATTTTTAATTTTACGCCTGCATCAGCTGCTGTAGGCGAATTGGTGACCATTAAAGGCAAGAATTTCTATGAGCCTTTAACTGCTTGGTTCTTTGATAGCGTTCAAGCCGACATTGTCGTAGCGACTCCTGATTCCATGATTATCAAAGTGCCTGAAGGGGTGGAAAAAGGTCGAATCAGCATGTTTGCCAATGGAGGATTTACCCGCTCTCCAATTAATTTCTTTACCGTTAACCCGATTTTAGTGAATGATTTTGATGGAAACGGCATTCGTTCAGAAACGGATAAGTGGATATTTAGAGGAAGGATTGACCAAAATAAAAATACGGCTGTACAAAATAATATACCCGAACCCATTGATGGTAATTATTTAAAAATAAGTGGACAAGATGACTTGAATATTAGTTGGATTGGTGGTGCAGAAAACCATACTTGGGATGTCGAACAATTCCAAACGTTCGGTATTACGACGGATGCTAATAATACATTGATAGAAATGGATATCAATAATAATGGTCGAAAAAAGACCAATATGATTTTAATTCTATTAGAAAAAGATGGGTCACCCAATGATTTTGCAATAACGGTAAAAGTAGATTGGAATGGTTGGCAAAAATTCTCTCTTCCGCTTAATCGTTTCCAAGATTTAAATGATTTTGTTGTAGACCCAACCAAAGTAAAAACAGTGAAAATTCAACTCATTGATACTGATGATTCTAATGAAAAATTGGAAGTCAATGTAGATAATATTCGATTTGTAGAAATTTTGTAATTATGGTTATCAGTTGTCGGTTATCTGTTGACAGTTTGACGTGCTAAACAGACAACCGACAATAGACAACCGAATTTTTTTCAAACCAAAAATCAGCTTTCACATGAAAAAACATGTACTCCTCTTTATGTATGCTATGCTTTTTACAAGTATAGGTTTTTCCCAAGTTTACTTGGATGAATTTGACAATGACGACGCTTCTTTTACAGGTGGTGCAGCCACCTATACTTCTAGTGAAGGTAATTCAGAATGGACGATTAATGCAGCTAATACTGGACCATGGGATGTATTTACTTATGAGTTTCACGATGCTGCCTCTGGAGCAGGTACTTTAGTAGATATTACAGGGAATAACAAAATTTTTGTTAAGGTCAAAGCTAGTAATATTGGTACACAACTACGAATGGATGTACAAGACGAAGCAGGTTTTTTAACCTCTATTGCTGGGGTAACTAAAACCATGACGACTGAATTTATGGTATTAGAATTTGATTTTTCTGGTACGTATCAAGATGGTGGTTTTGGTGGCACTCCTTGTACTGGCGATACCGCACCTTGTACTGTAGATGGAACAAAAATTCAACAGCTGGTCTTTTTTACGGACCCAGGAGCAGGTGGTTTTAATGGCTCTGTTGTCTTTGATTATATTGCAGTTGGTGAAGAAACTGTTGGCGAAATTGTTTCTGATGTTTTTCAAGACCATTTTGACAAAGCAGATAGCACAATTACTTCTTTTGGTGCCGATTTATTTGACAAAGGGTATAACATGGTCGTTAATGGTTCAGAAATGATATTAACAGGCGATGGAACAACTCAAATGTGGGATGCTATCGGTTATAGCATTAGAAATCAAAATACCTTCGAGGAACAAGATATTGACGTAACAGGAACTAATAAACTTTTTATTAAGGTAAAATCCTCTGTTCCCGGTACTGCTTTACGATGTGATATTAGAGACTTAGATGGCTTTATCACAACACAAGGGTCTATTACTAAAATTGTAGATACAGAATATACGGTGCTTGAATATGATTTTTCAGGCACGTATGCAGATTTAGGATTTGGAGGAACTCCTTGTACAATGGAAACAGCACCTTGTCCAGTTGACCCTAAAAGAGTGGCTGGTTTAGTATTTTTTATAGAACCTGGTGTTGGTGGTTTTGTAGGAGAGTTAACCTTTGAATACTTTTCATTTGGTAATTCTTTAGAACCAGCAGGTGATGCACCCGTACTATCCTACGGCGACCATTTCAGTAATGAAACAATAGAGTTTACAAATAGTGACCTTTTCAGTGTAACGGAATCTGGTTCCAATTTAGTAATAAACGGAGATGGTACCGCTCCACCTTTTGGCACTATTTCTTATACATTGCATAGCAAAGAAACAGGAGAGCCTGTTGTTTTGGATATGGGCCCAGCCAAGAATAAAGTTTACATTGCTGCAAAAACAAATGGCGCAATGATGCCACTTAGAATTGATGCAGTGGATTCTTTAAATTTCCATTCCTCGGCTACTTCTTTAACAAAAATTATTGGTCCAGAACTAACCATTTTTGAATATAATTTTGATGGGTCATCTGATGGTGGTTATGGCGGAACAGCTTGTGAAACAGGCCCTTGTTTAGTGGATTTATCTAAGATAACACAGTTCTTGTTATATCCGAATCCAATTGAAGGCGGATATAATGGAGAAATCACGATAGACTTCATTTCTATTGGACAACCTTTAGGAGAAGAAGAAATAGATTTAGGCCCTGTTGGTATCGCCAATTATTCCGACCAGTTTAATGAAAATACAGCGGTATTCTTAAATGAAGTACCTGGTTTAACGTCAACTTATGGTGACGAAGCCTTAACAATTACAGGCGATGGTACTTCTGGCATGTGGAATTCCATTGTATACGGCATTCATAATGAAGCAGGCGAATTGATTATGGCAAACGCAGTTGCTGGAGGAAACAAAGTATTCGTTAAAGCTCGTTCTTCTGTAGAGGGCGCAACTTTACGAGTTGATTTGCAAGATAATATGGGGTTTGTGACCAATGCAAATGCAGTTTCGACCACTTTGACCAATGATTATGTTGTCTACGAATTAGATTATTCCAATGCTTATGCTGATGGAGGGTTTGGTGGTTCTCCTTGTACAAGTGATACCGCACCTTGTCCAGTAGATGGAGCAAGAGTTGCTAACCTACAATTTTTTATTGAACCTGGAGTTGGTTTATTTAATGGGACAGTTGATATTGATTGGATTTCTTTTGGTTCATCTTTAGATGTGGTAGAAGTACCTGCTGGAGTCGTCAATTATAATGATGAATTAGCCGAAAGTACTGTTGACCAAATTACTGATGTTCCTGGACTAGTAACTTCAATTGCTGGAGATACTTGGACCGTTACAGGCGATGGTTCTGGTGGCATGTGGACACCAGCAGTTTATAGAATTCATGACGATGCAGGAGATATTTTAGCAAATGCAGTAGCTAGTGGAGACAAAGTATATGTTCGTGCTAGAGCAAGTGTAGATGGTACAGAATTAAGAATGGATTTGCAAGACAATTTAGGGTTTGTAACCAATGCGAATGCACAATCCAACACCATGTCTACTGACTATACAGTTTATGAGTATAATTATGCCAATGCTTATGCTGATGGTGGATTTGGTGGCTCTGATTGTACATCTGCCACAGCGCCTTGTCCTGTAGATGGTGAACGAGTTGCACAATTACAATTTTTTGTTAACCCTGGCGTCGGTGGATTTAATGGAACATTGGACATAGACTGGATTTCATTCGGTGAACCATTATCTACAAGTATTGTGGATGTAGAAAAATTAGCAGCTATTAAAGCGTATCCAAATCCAGCAAGACAGCAGGTAACTTTGGAATATTATTTACGAGCAACTAGCGAAGTACAAGTAAAAGTGTACGATATTTTTGGCAAACAACTAAGCAATCAATCTATGGGACTGCAAACAATTGGCAAACAGCAACAAGTTATTAATATTGACACTTACGCAAATGGCGTTTATTTATTACAATTAGAATCTAATGGTAATATTCTAGGAGCAATGCGTTTGATGAAAAATTAAAACGAGTTACCCACAACTGGCAACGGGCAACCCGCAACCCGAATAATTAATATAACTAAACCATAAGAGGCTGTATCAAAATTTGATATAGTCTCTTATTTTTCCAAAAACATTCCTCATAGCACCCAATCTTATTATGAAAAAAATATACTATTTACTCGCCTTTTTATTTATAAATTTCACGGCAACTGCCCAAGATGCCTATCATAGTCAATTAGAAGCTAGTTTTCTAACCACTTATCAAATTCCTATTGGCGAATGGGTCTTTTTTGATAATGAAGCAGCAATTATCAATGCGGCTGGTAGTTATGGCGGAAATTATATCATACAAGAATCGACTGACACTGATTTCTCACAATATGTAAAAGCAACTATTTCTAATGCTGGGAATAATGCTTGGGATGCTGGTTGGAACATGCGGAATCAGCAAAAAATTAATGCAGGAGATAAAGTATTAATTGTCTTCTCCATTCGGTCGGTTGGTGGTACAGGTAAGGTCAATATCTTTGCGGAAAATGCATCTACCTTTGACAAAGAAATGTTTTTAACCGTAGATGTTTCCGAAGAATGGACACATTATTTTGTCCCCTTTAAATCAACGAGGACTTATAATGCAAATGCTATGGTTTTTGGCTTTCATTTGGCTGCCCAAGCACAAACGATTGAAATCGGTGGGTATACCGCTATGAATTTTGCCAACCAAGTAACTTTGGACGATTTGCCGAATCAAGTCAATAATGACCAATACGACGGATTTCAAGCAGATGCTCCTTGGCGAACAACCGCTGCTGAGAATATAGATAAGTTCCGAAAAGCCAATTTGAATATCCAAGTAAAAAATACAGCTGGAGCAGTAGTAGAAGGTGCTGCAATTGAGGTAAAAATGTTACAGCATGAATTTGCTTTTGGTTCAGCAGTTAATGCCAATAAAATTGGTGGAAATAATGCACAAAATAATATTTATGAAAATAAAATCATCAATTTAGATGGTAAAGGACACGGCTTTAATTGGGTGGTTTTTGAAAATGATTTAAAATGGCCTGCATGGGAAGATAATTGGTTTGTTAGTAATGATGGTGTGGCAAAAGCGGTACAATGGTTAAGAGGTAATAATATAAAAATTAGAGGGCATACTTTGGTTTGGCCAGGGGCTAACAATATGCCTAATGATATTAGTCAAAATCAAAATAACATTCCTTATATCAAAGAAAGAATTGACGGTCATTTAGCCGATATTTTAAATTATCCAGGCATCAAAGGAGAAATTGAAGAATGGGATGTATTAAATGAAATTACTTCTAATAGAAGTATCGAAAATTATTTTAAAGGCAAAGAAGGGTATACTTCTGGTAGAGAATATCTAGCAGAGATTTTTAAAAAGACTAGAGAAATAGATTCCAATACAGGACTTTGGTTAAATGATTATGTGACCATTTCTACCAATTCTAAACCGGGGAATGGGAATTATGATAATCTAAAGAAATTTACTAGAGAATTATTAGATGCAGGTGTAGCATTAGAAGGTTTAGGGTTTCAAGGGCATATTGGTGGTTTCCCAAATGGAATTCCTGCTGTTTTAGCAGTATTAGATGATTTTCATAATGAATTTGGTTTAAAGGCAAAAATTACAGAATTTGATATGCCCACTTTTGTTGATGAAGCAACCGCAGCGCAATATTTAGGTGATTTCTTGACAGCCATCTATAGCCATGAAAGTATGGATGGGTTTCTTTTTTGGAGTTTTTGGGATGGTGCTACTTGGATACAAGGCGGTACTAAATCTAATTTTTTTCAACAAAACTGGACGGCTAATGCTTCTTTAGAGGTATTTGTCAATTTAGTATTTAATGAGTGGTGGACAGATGAAACCATTACTTCCACAGCAGATGGACTAGCTGATATTCGAGCTTTCAAGGGCATGTATGAAATTGTCTATGAAGCCGATGGTGAAACGATTAGAGATACCATTAATTTAACAGCAGACACGAATCTAGAAATTATCGGCAATAATATTACGACAAGTATAGAAGAACTAACAGTAGATAATAATTTAGCCATAGTCTACCCAAACCCTGCTACCAATCAACTAACTATTGAAAGAAGTACGACTAACTTAGCAACGATTCAGTTATTTGATGTGACAGGAAAAAAAGTAGTAGAGCAAGTAGCAACTGACTTAAAGACCGTGCTAAAAGTAGCCCATTTAAAAGGTATTTATTTAGTGAAAATTGCGGATGCTACTCGGACGACTACTAAAAAGGTAATGATTCGATGATGTAAAGAATTATTTATTTTTTCTATTAGAAAAAAAGCGTCCTACCCTGAATGGGGTATTGGCGCTTTTTTTATGTAGTAGCTGTCCTGACTGTCTACAATTTTTTTTAATCAATTTTACCATAAATTATCTCAATATTAACCTTTACCTATAATTCCCGACAGTATTCGTTGATTTTATGGCTAAAAAAGGTAGAAAACTCTGAGGAAGTGGTATCTTGCGCTTTTTTTCAAACCATAAGTCAACGTTTATGATAAACAGATGCTACAAATTGAGCATGATGGCTGCATTATTACTTTTAGTAGTGCAAGCTGCCTGGGGGCAAGGTTCTACTTCTTCCAGAATTACTGGTCAGATTACAGATGGCACGGAAACCTTAATCGGCGCTAATGTAATAGCTGTCCATGAGCCTACTGGATTTCAGTACGGAACGGCAACCAATATTGAAGGATTATTCACTTTGAATAATGTGAATGTTGGAGGGCCATACACAATTACCGTATCTTATACAGGTTTTGAAGAATATGTTATCAAAGACATTTTCTTAAATCTCGGACAGACAGAATCTTTTAACATCAAAATGAATGAAGCAGCTTTGCAATTATCTGAGGTAGTTGTAACAGCAGGTGGTCTTTTTGATGGTAACAGAACTGGTTCTGAAACGAAAGTTTCGGAAGAAGCAATTGCAGCATTACCTTCTGCTGATAGAGGGTTGAATGATTATTTACGTTTGACACCACAAGCAGATGTTGCCAATAATGGCGCAACAAATGGCGGTGGTATTTCTTTTTCTGGGGTAAACAACCGTTTCAATGCTATCTTTATTGATGGTGCGGTGAACAATGATGTTTTCGGTTTAGCAAACTCTGGTACAAACGGTGGACAAGCAGGTATCTCTCCTATTTCTCCTGATGCCTTAGAGCAAATTCAGGTAGTTTTAGCGCCTTATGATGTAACCCTTGGTGGTTTCGCTGGTGGTGGTATCAATGCGGTGACTAGAAGTGGTACAAATACCTTAACTGGTTCTGCTTACTACTTTAATAGAAACGAAAATTTATCTGGTAAAACACCTACAGATAATGATAATGCTGAAAGAACTAAATTAGCTCCTTTTACAGCTAGAACTTTTGGTGGTCGTTTAGGTGGTGCATTGATTAAGAATAAATTGTTTTTCTTTGCGAACGTAGAAATTCAACGAGATGAAATACCTAGACCTTTTATCCAAAGTGAATATAATGGAGATTCTGATGCGAATCAGTTAAATGCGATTCGTCAAAAATTAATTAATGATTTTGGCTATGACCCAGGAGGATTTGAAAATAATCCACAGACGGTTAATGGGGAAAAGGTATTAGTCAAATTAGATTATAATATTAATAAGAAGCATAAATTATCCGCTAGACATAGTTATGTAAAAGGAACAACAGAAATTCACCCTTCTCCTAGTGCTTCAAGAGTAGTTTTTGGGAATACTGGATATCTTTTCCCTTCAACGACTCATTCTACGGCTATTGAGTTGAAGAGTATTTTGAGTCCTAATACAGCAAATAACTTGATTATCGGTAGAACAACGGTTAACGATGATAGAGATATTCTAGGAGACCCTTTCCCACAAATTATTATGCCTGACGGAAACGGAACAGTAGTCGTAGGTACAGATAATTTTTCTTATTCTAATATTGTAAATCAAGATGTTTTTACAATTACGAATAACTTCAATTTATACAAAGGAAAGCACTCTTTCACTTTCGGTACACACAACGAATTTTTCAAAATTGAAAACTTATTTGCTATTTTTTCTACGCCACGATACGAATACTTCTTTAATGGGGTCAATAGATTTTTGGCTGGTGAAAATGCTGACATATCGTTATTTGGCCATGAGCAGGCATCTGGCGGTGATAACATAAGATTAGGAGATGCAGGAACGAATTTAGGGCCAGCTTTCAATGCGATGCAACTAGCGTTCTATGGACAAGATGAAATTCAGGTAAATAAAGACTTCAAAGTGACGATAGGCTTAAGATTTGATGTACCTATCTTTACAGATGATCCTCCATTAGATAATACTGCTTTTAATAATACAACTATTCCTTTATTGGAAGCTGCTGGTTATGACCTAAAAGGGGCTAGAGCAAGTCAAGCGCCTGCTACACAAATCTTAGTAAGCCCAAGAATTGGATTTAACTATGATGTAAATGGTGACAAGTCAACTCAATTAAGAGGTGGTGTTGGTGTATTTACGAGTAGAGTACCTTGGGTTTGGCCAGGTGGTATGTTTATTAGAAATGGTTTGAATAGTGCTTTCAATGTAGGGTTTGGTGTTGGTCAGCAAGAAATTTATGGAACACCTACTGAATGGTTACAAAACTTAACAAGTGATGTAAGTCCAACAGGTGATGTGGATTTATTTACTAAAGATTTTAAATACCCACAAATCTTAAGGGCAAGTTTGGCAATGGACAAAAAATTACCTTGGGGAATGGATGGTACTGCGGAAATCACGTTCACGAAGACTTTGAACAACATGGATGTTAAGCAAATTAATATCCGCCCAAGTACAGCCAATTTATCAGGAGCCGACAATCGTCCTGTGATTGATTTCAATACGAAAATTGACCCAACTTATCAGAATGTTACTTTAGTTGACAATACAAATAAAGGATATACTTTCAATATTACAGCTCAATTATCTAAGCAATTTGCTAAGAACTCTACAGCTAATTTAGCTTATTCTTTTACTAGAGCAGATGCATTAGTAGATGGTAGAGGATTTATCAATAATACCAACTGGTTGAATATATTAAGTGTTCAAGGTAATAATAATCCTGGTGTTACTCGTTCTTCTTTTGATGCTGGTTCAAGATTGACTGCCTTTATTGCTCATAAATTTGAGTATTCTGACTTTGCTGCAACTACACTTTCTATATTCTATACGGCAAAATCAGGTTCGCCTTATTCTTTCGTTTATAACTCTTCCGCAACTTCTGATATTTCTCAGTCTGCCGATTATAATGATTTGATTTACATTCCAGCGAATCAAGGAGATATTAACTTAGTTGATATTGACGGTGGCGCAACTGCTGCTCAACAATGGACTGCTTTAGACCAGTTTATCTCTGGTAATGATTATTTAAATAGCCGAAGAGGAGATTATGCGGAAGCAAATGAAGTTAGAACACCATTCGAAGGCGTATTAGACCTTAAAATTATCCAAGATTTCTACATTGGTGGAAATGATGGTGGTACTAGACATAACTTCCAAGTTACTTTCGATGTATTCAACTTCACCAATATGTTTAATAAAAATTGGGGTAGAAGATATTTTGTAGGTGGTAATACTTTCCCGTTAATTCAAGCGAATAGAAGTGATGAAGGAGAATTACAATACAACTTTGTTGCCCCTAATGGCAGTCCTTATAATATCGTACAATCTGGTACTTATAGTGCTAGATGGAATGCGCAATTAGGTTTAAGATATAGTTTCTAAGATTTTTTAAATTAGAACTAAACCAACTTTAAAATTTTTTCCCGAATGTTCTTTGTGAACGTTCGGGATTTTTTTTGTTCGTACCGACGAAACTTGTCCTCGATTTCTTGGGATTCATTCGTTGCTACCAGATAAGCAATCGACGCAGTATGCTTACTCAATATAAAAAGGCACTTCATATTGCTTTATTGCCGTCACTAAATGCCTCCGATAAGTCTCATTAGTCAATAAATAGAAATAGTCATTTTGTAAATCACATCCTTTCGCCACGAGTTGTGCTAAAACTTTTGCCGACCAAGCTTTTAATTCTTTTTCTGATATATGGTTTAAATTCACATCGTAAGGTGCAATCTCTGTGTTTAAGGCTAATAAATGATGTTTACCAGAAAGGATAAATATTTTGGCTGGATTTTTAGCATTTGCAAAATCCATTAATTCTTGGAATAATTCGCCTTGGTAGAGGTCTTTGGCTGCGCATTTATAGTTTTTTTTAGGTTTTACGCAGGTAACTAATACTATTTTTTGCATGAATATATAAAAGATTTAGTCATTAATAAAAATGGATTTGTGACTAAAAGTGATAAAAAAGCATCACTTTTAGTCACAAATAATTTTGGATTGATGACTAAAAGTAATAAATTTACTTTAAAATCTTGCATTTATGACTACATTTTTCATTGGTAGAGAAGAAGAAAAAGGAATATTAAAAGATGCTCTTCAGTCAAGGGAGGCGGAGATGGTAGCAGTTATTGGTCGTAGACGAGTAGGCAAAACTTATTTAATAGAATCTGTTTACCAAAAACAAATAGTCTTTCAAATAACTGGGTTACAAAATGCAACTAAAACGAACCAATTAGAAAATTTCATTATTCAGTTAAATAAAGTCGTAAAATCTAAATTGCCTTTAGAAAGACCTAAAAGTTGGTTGCGTGCTTTTGCTATGCTAACTGTTTATTTAGAAGAACAAATAGAAGCGGAGAAAAAAGTAGTTTTTTTGGATGAATTACCTTGGTTGTCCACTCATAAATCTGGGTTTTTAGCAGGTTTAAGTTATTTTTGGAATAGTTGGGCCGTTAAAAAAAACATTGTGCTAGTAGTGTGTGGTTCAGCTGCCTCTTGGATGATTCAGAAAGTAATTAATAATAGAGGTGGTTTATACAACCGAGTAACGAAACGTATCTTTTTATCCCCTTTTACTTTAGCCGAAACAGAAACCTACTTTCAAGCCCAAAGATTTGATTTTACTCGCTATCAAATTACCCAACTTTATCTTGCTTTAGGTGGAATTCCTCATCATTTAAAGGAAGTTCAAAAAGGCAGAACAGCGGTACAAAATATTAACCGAATTTGTTTTTCTAAAAATGGTTTATTACGAACAGAATTTTCTCGACTTTATCCAGCTTTGTTTGCTAATGCAGAAAATCATATTGCTGTTATTCGTGCTTTAGCCAATAAACAAAAAGGATTAACTCGAAATGAAATAATCAAAGCGACTACGCTACCTAATGGAAATACGACTACTCGAACTTTAGAAGAATTAGCCTATTCTGGCTTTATTTCTGCTTATCGCCCTTTTAACAAAAAGAAGAAAAATCAATTGTACCGCCTTACGGATGAGTATTCGTTATTCTATTTAAAATTTATTGAAGGAAAAGCTTATGAAGGAAAAGATGTCTGGAATCACTTAAGCCAAACACAAACTTACAAAACTTGGAGTGGTTATGCTTTTGAAAGTCTTTGTTTAAAACACGTCGCACAGCTTAAAAAGGCGCTAGATATTGCTGGTATCTATTCCTTATCCTCTTCTTTCTATCATAAAGGAACAGCAACACATTCAGGCACGCAAATTGACTTACTGATTGATAGAAACGATGGAGCTATTAATCTTTTCGAAATTAAGTTTTATGCAGACCCTTTTATTGTAACAAAATCTTATGCAGATTCTATGCGTCAAAAAAGAAGTATTTTCAAAGCAATTACTAAAACCAATAAACAAATTTTTTATGTATTGATTGCCGCACAAGGGGTAACTCCCAATGTTTATAGTAATGCTATTTTTTCGCAAACTTTGACACTAGATGATTTGTTTGTTCAACTTTAATAGCCTCTTTCCACCAAAACCTTTTCTATCCTCATCTTATTAACAAAGTCGAAAAATACCAAGGTTTAGATTTATTAATCAGATTATTCCCGAACTAGAGAATAATCACTAAACCTAATTTATGCAAAAGAAAAAACGGCGCTTAAACAGCGAAGTCAATGCAGGGTCTATGGCAGATATTGCCTTTTTGTTGCTTATCTTTTTTTTGGTCACTACTCAGATTGATTTTGATAAAGGGATTTTGGTCAAACTACCTATGTGGGAAAAAGAGCCACCAAAAACGGATATTCCACCAAGAAATGTGTTCTCTATTAAAGTCAATCGAGCCAATCAATTATTAGTCGAAGGGGAGATTGGCGATATTGAAGCTATTAGAAATCAAGTCAAGGAATTTGTGATTAATCCAAAGAAAAAAGCAAATTTATCTAGTGCGCCTAATAAGGCAGTGGTGTCTCTACAAAATGACAGAGGCACATCT
>JBGCFJ010000700.1:0-8421 GCA_045106885.1 Saprospiraceae bacterium | reverse complement strand
CAAGTAAGCTTGAACTTCAGAAAGTGGCGCACCAAAGTCACCAGCCTCTCCTTCTGCACTTACTGTACCAGGACGATTAGACTGCTCTCGCTTAGATAAATCAATTGTATAATTAATAAATCCAGTCTTACCTAATCTAGAACCATTATTCAAAGCAACACCATAAGTTTCTCTATCTCCTTTACTTGTCATTCCACCGGTGAAAGTAACGCTACCATTTTGAGCATCTTTCTTTAAGATAATATTCATTACCCCTGCAATCGCATCAGAACCATACTGAGCAGATGCACCATCTCTTAAGATTTCTACTCTTTCGATAGCACCTTGAGGGATAGCAGAAATATCCGCACCTGTTTCCCCACGACCTGGAGAAGTCTGCGTATATAATAATGCACTTGTGTTCTTACGCTTTCCGTTTACCAAAACCAAGGTACGAGAAGGTCCCATGTTTCTGATTTCAAAAGGGTCTAAAACCGCTGTTGCATCATTTACTGGTGTATTTACAGAGTTGAAAGATGGTACTTTATAAGTCAACGCTTTGTCAAAAGAGTTTTGACCAGTTGAAATTAAATCATCTGCACCTACCACATCAATTGGTAATGGTGTGTCTGTAGAAGAACGAGGAGCAGAACGAGTACCCGTTACAACTACATCTCCTAAACTAACTCCTTCTGTCATTTCAATATCCATCGTCTTACTTTCGCCAACGCCCAAAGTAACTTTGAACGATTGAGAAGTATAACCAGTATAAGTTACCTCAATCAAGTGCGTACCTGCTGGTAAATCTAAAGTATAGTTACCATCAATGTCCGTAATCGTACCTGTACTAGTACCTGCAACCAATAGGTTGGCTCCGATAATTGCTTCGCCTGCGCTAGCAACGTTACCAGAGATATTTTGTGCATTTAATGCAAGAGGTAGTGCAAAAAATAGCACCACTAAAAATGTAAAAAAACGTTTCATCTAAAACTTTTTAATTAATAAAGATTGTTTAAAAATTGTAATCAACTATTCAATGGTGAGTCTTGAAAAGCTAATCCTGTTATTGCTACTAAAGAATGAGTGTGTTGTGTTTAAAGTTGGTTTAAAGTAGTTGAACTACTTTTTGAATCATTCTATTAGCAGCATTATTCTTAGTAATCATTGTGGCTATCAATAAAATATCGTGATACTTAAAAAATAACTTGTGAACTTTAAGTTTCGATGTATCGAGTCTCCAGACTCGGTACGGCTATCTGGTCGTATCCTGACGACCGAAATATCACTAATTTTGTAGATTACGGTCGTCTGGAAACGACCAGATAGCGATTTCTAGTCTGGAGACTAGAAATATCGACAGTTATTATTTTTTCAAAGTTACAAGTTATTTTTAAAACTCATTTTTAAGCATAAGTCTAAATTCTTTATAAATGACGTTTCATTTATAGTATTCATGTTGAATTTGAACTAGATTTTGCTGAAATTTAATATTTCTATTATTCCCGAAACATCAAATTATTAGAAGGGGCGCAAAAGTAGTATTTTTTTTCATATTTAATAAAATCAGTACTATTTATTCCTTTTTAACCTCTTTTTTTAACTATTCTTTTTTTAAAAAGTGAAATTTACCCTAGTAAAAAACCGTATCCCATCTATTCCAAATTGAGTGGTTTGCCACGAATATTTAAACCGTCCAACAAAATCTAGATTCGAATCAGGCACAACTCCTTCGTAAGCTTCCGAAAAAGAATCAGGGTAAACATTAAATATATTATTTGCGCCAAGCACTATTTTTAAATTCTCCCTAGCAGTATAAGCAACGCTTACATCTGTTAGCATTTTACCTTTATAAATTGCATCGTACATTGATTCTGTTGGATGTTGATATTCGATACTTCCGTAATAGAACCAAGATAAAGTAGTAGATAATTTTTTAAGAGAATAAGTACTTGTGGCTATTATTTTCTGTCTAGGCCTCCAACTTTCTATCCGAGAGACATCTTCTCTAGACAAAATATTATTCATTAAGTTTTGCGCTTCTATAAAATCAGGCAAATTGACTTCCGCTACCGAAGTTTGATTAAAATTAGCTGCAATACTCCCTTTCAAATTCCCATTCCCAATTCGAGTATCTTCTAGATTAAGCACTAAATCAATTCCTTTCGTAGTGGTATTGACCGCATTTAAAAAGAAACCAGCCGAGGCAGTATTGATACTATTTAACAATTGGTCGATAGGAGAATTTTCATTTCCTGTCTTTCCAACCTGCCCAGAAAGCACAATTCTATCTTTCACTTTGATATGGTAAATATCTGCTGCCAACCCTATTTTCTTATTCAATTTATAAGTAAATCCACCTCCAATATTAAAGGACGTTTCTGGTTTTAATTTAGGAATTTCTAATGTTTTAAGTGCAGGGTCTAAATTATTTAAAATTCGGTTTTGCACAACTCCATTTTGTGTTAAAGTAGTAGTGGTCGCCGTATAATAAATCTGATGTAAAGCAGGCGCTCTAAAACCATTACTAACCGAACCTCTAATATTTAATCTATCTGGAATGGCTTTATATCTGCCATTAAATTTCCAGCTAATATTACTACCAAAATCACTATAATGCTCAAACCTTAAGGCACTACCGATCAACAATCTATCCGTAAAATCTGCATTTAATTCTGAATATAAGCCAAGATTATTTCTAGTATTCTTAGCTATATTTTCTGGTTTAAATCCACTAAAAGACTCTGCTCCAATTCGATCTAGTACATCGGGAGAACCATCTCCATAAGACGCAAATTCACCAGCTTTTGTACTAAAATATTCTGTTCGTTGCTCTGCCCCAAGAGATAGGGTTAAAGACGCTATCTTTTCAGGGTTAAAGGTTCTAATAAGATCTAAATTGTTAACAATGTTGGCAAAACTATGCGCTCCACTATAAAAGTCTTTTGGGCTATTAGCGCCTAATGATTGGTTAAAAGAATTGATAATGTGATAATTAATCTTATTTCGTCCTAAGGTGGTACTCAAATCAATATCCCAATCTTGATAAGTGGTTTTGATGCCAACTGCAAGTGTATTGTCTTCAATATTCGGTGCCATTTCTGGCAAGAAAAACGCTTTATCTGGATAAATTTGTTCAAATCCAGTCACCCAATACGGCACTCTAGCAAACTGAGGAGAGGCGCCTTTTCTACTCATTAAAGTACCAAAAGCATACACTTCCGTATTTGTTGCAGCGTTAAGCGTATATCCAGCATTAAATGCAAAATTGATGGCACTTTTGTCTGGCAAACCAACTTGACCACCAGCACTTGGATTGATGGTTAAAAAGTTTTCAAAGTCTGCTAGATTGTAAATATCCGTTCCAAAATATTCCGCTTCTGCTGCCGCACTATGAATTTGACCAGCTCTTTGCGACCGCCTTTGATTGCTATAAGCTAAAGTAAAATTAGCATATCCTTGGTCAAAAATATCCGTAGAAAATCCAGTCGATAGTTCATATTGTGTGCCATCTCCTTTTAGGGTCGTACTGTATCCCGCATTCACAAAAGGAGCAGTTTTCTTTTTCAATACTAAATTAATCACGCCTGCCACGGCATCAGAACCATATTGTGCGGCTGCACCATCTCGTAATATTTCCACACTCTCTATAGCATCAGGAGCAATCGCTTGCAAATCTACTCCAACTTCTCCCCTTCCAACGGAGGAAACACTATAAACTAAGGCACTACTATTCTTTCTTTTTCCATTCACTAAAACTAAAGTCCTGCTAGGTAATAAGCCTCTTAAATCGGCAGGGTTAAAGTGAGCCGTTGCATCAGAAACAGGTTGTTGTGTCGCATTGAAGGAAGGCGACCGAAACATTAGTTGCTGGTCTAATGTACTTTTACCAGAACTATTCAAAGCATCTATAGAAATATGGTCAACAGGAACAGGCGAATCAAAACTGGTTCGAGGTTTTCCACGAGAACCAAAAACGGTAACCGCATTCAAGGCAATCCCTTCTGTTAATTGAATATCAATGGTCTTATCTTCTTTAATTTCTATTTTTTCATCTGAAAATCCCGTATAAGTTACCGCTAAAACTTTAGCATTAAGTGGCACATTTAATTGATAATTCCCATCTAAATCCGTAGAAGTGCCAATAGTTGTTCCTTCTATCATAATGGTTGCCCCAATCAAACTTTCCCCCTTTTCATCCGTGACTTTCCCTTTAAGCGTCAATGTTTGCTTTAATTCATTAGCGGTATTAAATATCTTGTTGAACGAGTTTTTACTAGTCGAAATAGATAAATCACTCGTCTCTCCCAATCGTCCTATTTGATTAATTTTCCGTTGAATCTTTTTTAATTTTCTTTTGCCCGCTCTATTATCCTTATGAACGACAAAAAAGTTAGCGCCTAAATATTTATATTTTAAGCCTGTATCTATTAATGCTCGATTAATAGCCGTTTCTAAAGTTTCTTCTCCTTTGAATTCAAATTGGATAGCAATCTTTTTGAGGTCTTTTGAATTATAGGAAAAGACAACTTGGTACTTCTCTCCAATTTTTTCTAATACTTCAACTAACGGCTCTTCTCCACCCAACGATGGCATAGCCAATACTTGGATACTTCCAACTATTAGGGCTATAAAAATGAGCGTTAATTGTTTTAGTTGCATTAAATAGTTTACGTTTTAACCGAATATTGTTTATCTCTAAAAAATTACCGAATTCGTTTATCTTATCGTTTTTCGTTAAATAATGCGCTAAGAATCCCGAAGGGATTGAACGTAAATAACACCGTATGAAATGCGGTGGGGTAAGAATGAACGACACGCCAATCCTGAAAGGATTGAACATAAAATATTGTTGTTCAACCTTTTCAGGGTTGGCGGATACCAAGTCGATATTTCCTCCCCGAATTTACATTCGGGGCTATTCATATTCAATCCTTTCAGGATTCCCCGTGTAAAACATTCCGTAGTTATTTTCAATCAATCAACATTTGCCTTAAGATTAATCGCTTACTTCCTACTAATCACATATACGCCGTCTTCCTCCACTATCTCTACCTTATAAATATCTTTCAGCGTCTCTAACATAATAGCTCTATTCCCAATAGGAACACCACCTCCAGCAAGTTCCTCCTTAACTTCATTATCCTTTACCTTAAATTGAATGCCATAAATAGCACTTATTTCTGCTATCGTTTCTGCCAATGAAGCCTCATTAAATCGAATGACCCCATCTTTCCAAGAAGTATTATCAATGGCTTTCGCTTTTACCTTTTCGATTGTTTTTTGTTGATTTTTAGCGTAGCTAACTAAGTCGCCTGGCAACATTTCTATAGTTTGCTGTATTTGTTTATCCAGCGCTAAAACAACCTTACCTTCTTCCAAAAACACTTTCGTTTCTTGATTTCTGTTCTTTACATTGAAAATAGTTCCTAACACTTCTACGGTTAAGTCATTGGTCAGTACTTGGAAATTTTCTCCTGTTTCAGGGCGCTTAGTCACTTCAAAAAAAGCTTCTCCCTCCAACCATACTTTTCTTGGACTATCAGATTCATACTTTAAAGTAGAGTTCGCATTTAAGGCAATTTTTGACCCATCAGGCAGTTGGATGTCCTTTAATTCGCCAAAAGCAGTTTGATGTTCAATAATAGTGTCGGGTAAAAAATAGGGAATGACAAAGGTCATTGTCAGTAATAAAGCGATTGCTGCTGCAATCGACCATATACTCTTGCGGCGGAGGCTACTTCGTATTTGTTTGGGTTGTTGATAGGCAGCCTCTTTTGCCGCAATAGAGCTATGTAATAATTTGAGTTGTGCTTCTACCTTCGAGGAAGATGGTAAGGAGGCATTAAATTGGATGCCTGTTAAGATACTCGCCGCATCTTCCAGTAATTCTTTTTTTTCAGGGTGCTTGGCTAACCATTCTTTCCATACTAAGCCATCCTTCTCGGATTTTTCTACCATCCATTTGTTGAAAGACACATCTTCTATAAAATCTTGTAAGTTGTTAAATTCTTTTTTCAAGGGTCTAATTTTAGTTTAGTTGTCGTTGTTGTTATTGGTAAATATTAATCAAAATCTAATTATTCAAGAGTGTCTTCACTAGTACCAGTCTAAAAGCTATTTTATATAACCTCTTTTTTTACTTTTTTTTTAAAAAAGTATAGAAAACACAAAAAACAAAGCGAAAGCAAGCACTTTTCTTAGTTTTTTCATAGTTTTTCCTAGACCGTTGAGTACACCTTGATAAGAAATCCCAACTACTTCTGCAATGTCAGCGATACTTAGATTATTATAATACTTCAAATAAATTAACTCTTTCTGTTTGTTGGTGAGTTGATTGAGGAGGGGTAAAATTTGTGCCCTTTGGAATTGTGCGTTTTCTTGATGAATCATTAGTTCTTCCGCAGAAAATTCGATAGGCAAGCCCTCTTTTTCTATTACTTCTAAAAATACAAGATTCGTATTGGCTTTTAAGTATTTAATTAAGCGATTTCGAAAGGCTTTAAAAAGGTAAGGTTTGATGGTATCAACATCTTTTAAATTATGTCGATGCTCGTAGAGATAAAGGAAAAAATCTTGTAAACAATCTTCTGTTAAAGCCTTGTTCTGGCTGAGTTTGCTACCATAATTATGTAACAAGGGATAATATCTTCTAAAAAGGACATTGAGGGCATTCTTATCTCCCTTTTTAAATCCTTTCCATAAATAAAAGTCCGTATGTTTTTCGTAATTAGGCATAGTTTAATTTAGAAAATCATCATAATTTACAATCCCTTACTAAAACTATAAACTATTCCCCTTCGCTGCTCATGCAGGTGGAATATTTTAGTATAATTGAATAATTGTAACCCAATCGGTCACCGCAGTTTACCTGTAAATATAATATACAAAAACGGTATTATGATAATTCTCGAATTATAAATACTTTTACAACATGAATTTAGTCGAAACAAGTAAGATTTTATCCAATGAAACAAGGCTAAAAATTTTACATTGGTTAAAAAATCCAGAAGAACACTTTCCTTATCAACATATTAAAGGAGACTTCGAGGACGGAGTATGTGTCCAATATATTGGAGAAAAATCAGGTCTATCTATTTCCACCATTTCTCATTATTTATCCATGATGCAACGAGTTGGTTTAGTTACCCAATCAAGGTTTGGAAAATATACTTATTACAAACGAAATGAAGAGGCGATTACAGAATTCATTGATTTTTTAAGAGATAACTTATAAAGATTGGGAATTGTAAGTAATGTAGTCTAGAACTATATCAAACACAGGAGTAATTTCCTTCATCTACATTTTATTAGCAGTAACTTAAAAAGTTACTTTTATTTTGTTACAATATTTCGATATTTCTCGAAACATAATATTTGTTTTATAATTTTATATAAAATAGCTATTTACAAAATCAACAAAATGGGTAACTTATACAAAGACTTAGCCCCCGTCTACGAAGCAATGTACCACACCTTCATTGATTACCAGGCAGAATATGAATGTTATGGAAGTCTCCTCAAAAAATATGCTAAAAAACAGGTGTTAGAAATCGGCTGCGGCACAGGTAATTTAGCCGACTATTTCCAAAAAAATGGCTTTGATTATCGGGGAATGGATTTGAATCAAGAGATGATTGATTTGGCAACTATTAAAGCACCTACCGCTGAATTCATTAAAGGAGATATGCGGACTTTTCAACTCCATCAGCCCATCGAAAGTATTATTATTACTGCTAGAACTTCCTGCTATTTATCAACCAATCAAGCTGTTCAAGCTGCTTTTGGGGCGATTCATAAAAATCTAAAAATCGGCGGTATTTTGAGTTTTGATTTTATTGATGCCAATCAATTTATTCCGAGTATTGTTCATGGAAAGGAGATAACACATACAGCCAACTACCAAGGTCTTCACTATAGTAGAAAAAGCTTTTGGCAAGCACACTTAGTCAATGGCATGGATTTTAAATGGGAATCTGTTTATTACCAAAAAGTGGGTACTGAATTAAAAGAGATTGGGCGAGATGATTCGATTATTCGAACTTTTACGAAAGATGAGATTATCCTTTTTCTTTCCATTAATGGCTTTAAAGTGCTAGAATTGATAGAAAGGGCTTCGTATGCTTTTCCAACTTATGTTGTTGTTGCTGAAAAAATTGGTGCTATGACAAATCCTCTGGAATAAGATTTTAACCATACAATGAGCACAATTCGTAAGTACACATGCAGGTCAGGAGACCTGCGGATAGCGGTTTCTAAAAACATCGGTTTCGATTGTTCCAGTCTGAGACTGAAAGTATCGAGTGGGAGCAATCCCATAATTTCCCTAATAAAATTCACGCTTTAACTTATTGATTATCAATTAATAAAGTATCAATTTTGGCGATTTAAGAAAACAATATCTCTTACTATATTTTTAGAAAAAGGCTGGTATTCAGCTTATTA
>JBGCFJ010000070.1:0-2245 GCA_045106885.1 Saprospiraceae bacterium | reverse complement strand
ATTTCAAAAGACTTAGTGCTTCCAGAACTCAAAGTTCTGGAAGCACTTTCCATACGACTTATTTTAGAATAAACACTAATCAAGCGGCAAATATCAGCAATTACGGGAGAAAAATAAGTTTAGAGTAAATTACTGAGAATCAGAAGAAAAGAAAAAGCCGTAAAATTTATTTTTACGGCTAAATTTCCGATTTTGGCAATTTAACAATTTATAACTACCCTAAAAAAGCAATGTATTTGAAAATTTGTTGTTAGGACAATTAGAGTTAGAAATTAGTTAAAAACACTACGTTAATTGTCTTTGATTTACCAAATTGCTAAAAAATAAGAGTTTTGAGGTTGTCTAGTACTTAACAATATGTTTTAGTGACGACAAATCAAAAAAAGTTCCTTGAAAATTTGGAAAGAAACACCAAGTTCCGTTGAATTAGTAGTTACGAATTACTTAATTAACAAACAAGAACTTGATGCTACAAAAGCGATTATACAATAAAGTATTCAAAAAGTTATTAAAATTCTTCAAACAATTACTAGGCAGAAAAATAAAAGGACACTTTTTATCAAGAATACGTACCTTAACAGCTTGTATAACGGGTATGATTCGTAATAAATCTAGTCATTTGTCTGACCTTGGTAAAGGATTATTACGATTGATTACAGCGCATAGTCGAATGAAAACAGCCAAGAAATTCGTATACAATACTGCGGTGAATTATGAGACCTATTATTTACCTTATGTCAAAGCATTAATCGAATTACTAATTCCTATACTACCCAACAAGGATACCATAGAGTTAGTTATAGATGGTTCTCAAATGGGTAAATATCATGCTATCTTAATGGTCAGTCTGGTTTTTGGCAAGCGAAGTATCCCTATTGGGTGGCTAGTGAAAAAAGGAGCTAAAGGGCATTTTTCCAAAGCCAATCATGTAGCCTTGATAGAGCAAGTACAGCGTGATATTGCCGAGGTATTGCCAAATGATAGAACTATTATCTTGTTAGGAGATGGAGAGTTTGGTAGCATTGATTTACAACAATGCTGTCTAGCTGCTAATTGGTCTTACGTATTCAGAACTGCTTTTAATACAAGACTTTACAAAGATGGAGAAGAATTTCAACCCAAGGAAATAGGGGTTTGCCAGTTGGAAGATTACGCCCTAATCGCTTGCGACATAGTGCCTCCATTAGAGGATTTATTTCCACAAACTGCGGAATGGGAAATTCCACAAGATTTACAGTTTGTTCCTAATCAAGACCATGTATTTGTTGGTCAGGTGGAGTTTTCTAAACAACGATTCGGGGAAGTACAATTTGTGTTGTGGCATGACCCCAATCAGCAAAAAGCCGTTCCATTGGTTTCTAATTTGACCGATGCTCGGCTCATTATTCAAGCCTATGATAGGCGGTGGGCCGTAGAGTGTTTATTCAAAGACCTCAAATCTACTAGTTTCAAATTAGATAAGACCAGATTAGCTGATGCTGCAGCTATCAGTAACTTGGTAATGATTGCTGCTTTTGCCTTTACTTTACTATTCAAGATAGGCAAAACTTATCAACAGCATCCTATCAGGGCTTATATCCATCAACTTAGACCAGATAGAGTTGTTTATTCCACATTCAATTTTGCTTTACATTTAGTCGGCTTTTTGGTCGAATATGATATAGATTTTTGTTTTGATCAAGTAGTTCCCATATCCATAGAAGACTTAAAAAAACGATGTAAAGCTCAGGCTTTTGCTGATGAAACAATAGCACAACTAATTGGATAGTTCACCGCTAGGTCTAATATATTTTTAGGTACAATTACTCCTACAATGTCTCATTCATTGCCGATATTTTAATGCCACCAAGACTAAAATTCAACGTACAAAGATGGTTAATCGCTCAATAGTTAGCCCTAGCAATCCCTTTTTGAATTGCTCTGATAGCATTTCTTTCTTTCCTAATTTTCAAAGAACGACAACTACAAATTGTTGTGGATTTTTAGGGTAGTTGTAAATCAATAGACAGCTATTTTCTCCAAAATTAAGGAAATTTCCGACAAGTTTATCAAGATGGGGGATAGTATCCAGTATTCCTGAGTAACTTCCTATTACCCCATGATTTTGCCAATGAAGAAAGAGGAGATTCTTAGGTTTCAGGAACGTCAAAGCATTTATTTTTATCGGTCTAAATAGTAGGGGGAGTCGAAAGGACGGGAAGGGGAATTAGTTGTGAAGTAAGTAACTTGTATGCTTCGTGATAGG
>JBGCFJ010000007.1:0-11137 GCA_045106885.1 Saprospiraceae bacterium | reverse complement strand
ATAGAACCGCCTCACAATTTGCTGGACCACCATTTGACCCTGCACAAGTACAGCCATCCGCTAGAATCACATCATTAACGGTATTAATATCTCCGTCATCACAAGGAGTACCAGCAGGTGCAGGTAAATTAGGGTCGTTATCATCACAATCCTCTGTCGCACAAACGCCATCATTATCCACATCAGCTAGGCAGGGAATAGTGCCCGCACAAGTACAACCATCTGCTAAATAAACATCATTGATTGTCATGGTATCCCCGTCATCACAAGTCGTACCTGGGATAGTAGGCAAACTAGGGTCATTATCATTACAATCGACATTGGCACAAACGCCATCTTCATCTACATCTATACAAGGACCAGCTTGAACCATAACGTTTTCTGCCCGATAGCAATAACTATTATCGCTACCAAACATATTGAGTTTGACGTTATAATCGCCTGCTGGCAGGTTAGGAATGATGTGTTGATTATCACAATCTCCATCACAAACAAGAATAACTTCATAATTAGTACCAGCGCCAATGATTTCTATCGTTTCACTAGTGGCTAATAAATTATCTAGAATAATCTCGCCGTTTCCGCCTATAAAAAGTACTCCATTACAATCCGCAATAGCGCCAGTTCCTGTTCCTTGACAGGTACATCCATCCGCTAGAATCACATCATTTTCTGTATTGGGATTTCCATCATTACAAAGGGTGCCAGGGGCGGCAGGAAGATTCGGGTCATTATCATTACAATCTTCGGCAACACAAACCCCGTCATTATCTGCATCTTCACAGACGCCTTCGTTTAGAATAATGTTGGTTTGAGGAGCATTATTACCAGAATGGCTCAACATTAAGACGCCATTTTCTGTAGCGGGTGTCTCACTAGAGGTAATGATTTCTAGGTTCAAACTATCGCCTGGGGCAATGATTAAGGGTAAAGTAGCACCATTGGGAAACATAAAACTAAAAGTAGGGGAAGAACCTATCATCAGGCTAATATCAGTTAACAGAATAGCTTGATTTCCTATCGTATTCCTCAGTGTAATAGTTTCTGTACTATCGGCAAATTGCAAAGTATTAAGTGCATTTAAATTTTCTCCTTCTGCTATTAAAAGACTTTGACTAATTGGCGTAAAAACAGGAATGTTTTTTTGAGTAAAATAAAAGACTTCTTGTGAATTAGAGTTACCTCCACCAATAATAGGAGAACCTGTAGAGATATAAACTACTCCATTATTGACAATTGTTTGAGTGCCATGTCTACCTTGATTCAAGTTAGGTAAAAAACGCCACGTATTATCCTCTAAATTTAAAGCTTGTGTTTTATCTAAGCCATTGTCAAAGGCATTTTCTCCACCAATAGTTAGAATTTCATTTCCTAAAAGTGCTAAAGAACTCCCACCTCTAGGCGTAGGAATTGGATTGGGCAAAGTTGACCAGATTTCTGTGTCAAAATCAAACACATCTACATTCGCAACCGTTGCATTCAGGTTTCCACCTAAATTAGTTTGTTTACCTGCAACCATGTATAACTGGTCATCAAAAACAATCGCTTGTACATGGTCTCTCTCGTTTGGAGCATCAGGTAAAGTTCTCCAAGTATTAGTGCTAGGATCATATTCATCTAACCACGCTACTCGACCGCCTGTATGTCCATTTTGAATCCCTCCTGAAAGGTAAATTTTTCCTCTATGAACGGCTGCTGCTGCTGCACCTCTTCTTCTCGCTACAGGAATCTCAGGACCAATAGCCCAAACGTCGGTTACAGGGTCATAAAAATAGATGTTCGGTACAGGCGTATCATTTGGAAACGTACCAGTAAAAGCACCAATTATACAAATAAGTCCTTGATAAGATATTGCCTGGAAATGATGTAAATTGATAGGGGCGGTCGCACCTTGCGTCCAGATATTTGTGATAGGGTCATAAATATTAACATCATCTGTTTCTCTGCCGCCGACTAAGTAGAATCTATCTCCAGCTTCTACGTACCCCGTCTCATGACGATTAGTAGGGCAACTCTCTGGATTACCAAAAGCGGTACAACTAAGACCGTCGTTAATCGTTTCCCATTGGCCAACGATAGAATTGGGGTCATTAAATAATAAATTAATATCATCCCAAATAGCAGTAAACGGTAGACTAGAACCAGCAGAACTAGCTGTAATACCTACTGCTAAAGCCGTATTCGTCGCTTGAATGGCATTTAATAAACTACCTGACGTGCTAAGCGGGCCACTACCAAGAGGAAAGGAATTGTTACCATTTACGGAGAGCATAGGTTGCACATTGCCATTAGCAGGATTAACCGATAAGGATAATTCTAATTCTGCTGCTGCAAATAGGGTACTAAAATCATAAGTATTGATAGTTGGTACGCCGTTATTTTCTTGAATTACTTGAACTCCGCCATTGCCATTGACGGCATTTAGTACAATTTTAATGTAATTGTCTTGGTCACCTGTTCCAATATAAATACCATGTTGTTGATTGCTAGTTGGAGGTGTTCCCAGAAAAGGAGGGGCAATTTTACCTGACACGGTAAAGGGCGGCGTTGCTGCATCTATTTTGACTCCAAATTGAAAAGCATTGACTTCATTATTACTATTTCCTAAAGCGATACTATCTGTAACGCCGGGGATGACTAATAATTCGGGAGCGCCGCCAGCAATAATATCATTTTCATTATAGATTAAATCTAGGTAGTCTGTACTCCCATTGGTCATTAAACCTGTAAAACCTAAATCTAATAAACCACTTGTACCGTTGGCCAGTCTATTAGTTAATGGAAGGGTTGTATTTAAACCATTAAAAGCATCTTGTGCAAAAGGATCCACATTATCTAATAAACCATCGTCATCATCATCTGGGTCATTTAGATTGGAGACTTTAAAACCACCAATTAAAGTTTTATCAAAATCAGCTGGTGTGATTGCGGGATTACAAGGGTCGCTTCCATTCTGGATTTCATCGCTATTGGTATAGCCATCCTCATCTTCATCAATCGTATTATCATCCGTTCCCAAGCAAGTATTATTATTAGCAGGTTCTAAAACTGCAATAGAATTACCACTAAATTCTGCGACCCAAATAGTACCTGCAAAAAAGGAATTATTGGGTAAACTCGTTACGTCTAAAGGTACGCCTAATTGATTGGCGATACTGGTTACCCCATCTGTTCCTAAGTCACCGTTAGCATCTAAATCGACTCTCAATAAATCACCAGAAAAAGAAACCGCTAATAAATCTCCTTTCATTGCACCACCAAAAGTATTGGCAGTATATTCAGACATCCCATTGGTAGAAGCCTCTCTAGTATAGATACTACCATCACTTACGCCTGGATTCTGATAATCCGCTTCTCTTAAATCTTTTAAACTATCTGGATACGGCGGCCAATCCACAGGAAGCGTAGTCAATGGATTTCCTGTAATTGCCGTTCTAAAAGTCCCCGTTTCACTAGGACCGTCCTCATGTGTAAATAAGCCTGCCCCTAGTGGATTCGCTCGAATTGGTGTAGGATGACCCGCATAATATCCTTGAGTGACTTTATGTAAGCCATCTTTATTATTAACCTTTGCGTCATTTGGTCCAGGACTATTTGAACCAGGTTCACCAATAGGCCAGTTATTGGTAACATTTGGCGAACCTTCCAATTCAGGATGTCCACCAATACCTCCATTAGGACCATTATCCCAAGTATAGATATATCCTAATTCTGTGAGCACGACATCATATTGATTTCGATAGCCTGTAGAAAAAATAGAAATAGGTCCTCCAGGAATATATTTAGCTTGATTCAATCCATCATTGCCACCGAAAGGGTCATTGATGTCTTGACCATTGGCATCATTCGGACGAGTCGGGTCGTCTAAGGTAGGAATATCGTAAATATAAGGTTGATTAGAAGCGGCATCTAATAGAATAGGCAAACTATCCAGCATTGCTAAATTAATCTCTAGGATTGTTGATGATAAAGCGTACTCACAGAGGTGGTCAAAATTTGCAGATGGTGCGCCCGCATTAGTATTACCACCTTGCGCAACAATTAATATGTTCTTAACCGCATCATACTGAATACCATTCGTCGCATGATTTTCTTCCGAACGAGGCAGTCCTCTAATTAAATCTACTTTTGACCAAGAAGTGCCATCATAAGTCAATCGAGAAAGTATTCCCGAATTGGTATCCAATCCTGTATCACTTCCACCACCACCACCAATACGTACATCACTCGAAGAGGCATAGATAATTGGATTCGTAGGAGTGCCGACAACTAAAATACCTGTTACTTGACGTTCATCTTCAAAGAAATTTAAAGCACCATCTACATCATTATGATTAGGAATATCTTTGACTAAATCAATGACTTCTGTAGTCAATACTTGATAACTATTACCAATTTTATCGACCGTATAAGCATAGATACTTCCTGTTCTTTCCGATACATATAGCCTACCATCGGGGCCAAAGTCTAAGGAAGTCGGTTCACTTAGATTGGTGCCACTTAAAGTTGTTTTAGAAAAAGAAATACTTTGAGCCTGCACTTGCGTAAAAGCAAGAAGTGTGAAGTTAATTAAAAATAAACAGGAGTAAAAAGTTGGTAAATTTAGGGGAAGTTGTTTTTCACCAAACCAATTTAAGGTGCAAGTATACTTGCAACATACGTTGTGTTTGTTGTTCATCTTTTGTTTTTTTTGTAAAAATTGTAATTAGGGGTAAAAATATAAATAACAAAATCAATTAGTTTGATAATTCAATTGATTGATTATCAGTAAATTGTTTTTATTAAAACTTAAAAAAGATTTACACTTAATTTAGGTGTAATTACTAAATTAAGAAATAACAAGTCTAATGTAATAACTATTTTTTGTAGGTAAAAAATGTAGATGGGCAAATGTAATAACATGAATAGGTTATAAAGGTACAAGTTTTTATAATGAGAAGAAAGGAACGATGTGTTTATTTTATAATATACCGTTTTTGGGATACTTCTAGCATAAAATCAAGGATAAGTATAATTGTTGTTTATGAGGCATAAACACTTCCTTTTGGGTAAAAAAGCAACAAAAATTGATAGTTTACGCTTAAATGAAATGACGATTACATCAATATTTTAACAAAAACCGAGATTAACGAAAGGGAAATTAAAGTAGTAGAAAGCTTATTGTAGCTAATTATCCGTTGGTCCATTTTTTACCAACGGATGAATGAAGGCAACGGATTTGACGAGCTAGGTGATATTTTAATTTTTTTTTGAATATCAATCTTTTAGTTGCCTTACTAAAGACAAGTATTTAATTAGTATGCTCCTTCCGTTATTCCTCTATTTATTAAATACCCAGTATGAAAAAAATTCAACCCATTTATGCAGTATTACTGATTCTATTTTTACTCTATTCTTTTTCTGGTAATCCACCAAATGCGAATACAGGAGCGCCTGGCGAAAGCAATTGTACAAGTTGCCATACATCGGGTAATGCAAGTTTTGATGGAGGGGTCACCATACAAGGATTACCAGAAGTGATTATTCCTAATACTACTTATAGTTTGAGTGTTTTGACAAGTGTATCCACGGGTAGTCCCGCTAGAGCAGGTTTCCAAATGGTAATTTTGGATAATGCGAATAATAATGCAGGAAATTTTAGTAATGCAGGAAATAGTTCAAGGGTGATGAATCAAGGAGGAAAGAGCTATTTTGAACATGACGGTTCTTTGTCTTTTAATGCTACAGATACGGTAGCTTGGACGGTAGAATGGACGGCTCCCAATACGATAGCGAGCGACTCTATTAAAATTTATATCAATAGTATATTAGGGAATGGTGGAGGAAGCGGGAATGATTTAATGGTGAGCGAAGAATCTGGGTATAGTTTTCAGACAGCTGTTGCCTTACCTATAGAAGTAACAATTTTGGAAGTTACTGATTTGTCTTGTTTTGAGGCGAATGACGGGGCAGCTAGAGTAAGTGCAAGTGGTGGGACGGGGGTTTTTACTTATGAATGGTCCAACGATTCGACAACTACAGCAATTTCTAATTTATCCATAGGGCGCTACATTGTAACCGCTACTGATTCGGACGGTAGTATAGGGACGGCAACAGTTACGATTAATCAGCCAGAAGAAATCCTTGTTTCGATAGATAATATCGTTCCTATTTCTTGTAATGAACCAGTTGGAAGTGCCACTATTTCTGCTACTGGGGGAGTAGCGCCTTATAGTTATTTATGGAGCACAGATAATACAACTGCAAGCGTTAATTTACCAGCAGGCACCCATCGCGTAACCATAACGGATGCCAACCAATGTACCAGCATTGATAGTGTGACCATCAATGAAGATATTCGAGCACCTATGGCTTTTGCTGGTTTAGATGTTTTGATTACTTGTGCAGATACGAATACGGAAACGGTACAATTAGATGCTTTTAATACCACAACTGGAACAGGTGTTACCTACTTATGGACAACGTCAGATGGAGATATTAGGTCAGGAGAAACGACTTTAGAGCCCATTGTAGCGGCAACGGGTAGCTACATTTTAACGGTAACCAATGGCGTAAATGGTTGTACCGCATTGGATACGATAGTTGTAACTTTTAATACGCAATTACCTATAGCAAATGCTGGAAATGACCAAGTAATTGATTGCGATAATACAAGCGTTATTTTAGATGGTAGTAATAGCAGTCAAGGAGAGGGGGTAACGTATAGATGGACGAGTATAGATGGGGATTTTATGAATGGTGAAAATATGTTAATGCCCGTTGTGACGAGTGCAGGGACTTATGTTTTGACAGTTGAGCGTATAGGAAACTGTATTGCGGTGGATACGGTTGTCGTTACGCAAGATGCAAATATGCCTGAAGCGGATGCGGGAATAGATGCCGAATTAAATTGTACGGCAACTAGCTTAACTTTAAATGGCACAGGCTCAATAGGAGAGAATATCACTTATTTATGGACTACTACGGATGGCCATTTTGTCAGTGGAGAGAAGACGCTAAAGCCGATAATTGATTTGGCAGGAACTTATATTTTAACGGTAACAAATACGGTAAACAATTGTACTGCAATGTCAGGGGTAATGGTAACAGAAAACACAGCTTTGCCAATAGTTGCTGCGGGAGGAACAGCTGTTTTGACTTGTACAACTACAAGCCTAATTTTAGATGGAACAGGGGCAATAGAAGAGAATATTACTTATTTATGGACAACAATAGATGGTAATTTGATAAGTGGTGAATCGAGTTTAAATCCTAGCGTTGATGCGGCTGGTACGTATACTTTAACTGCGACGAATAATTTAACAGGCTGTAGCAATAGCTCAGCCGTAGTTATTACAGAAAATAGAACAGTACCAAGTGTCAATGCAGGCGAAAATAAGCAAATAGATTGTGCGAATGCAACGGTTGTTTTAGAGGGGAGTGGAAGTGAGGAAGATAAGATTACTTACCTTTGGACGACAACAAATGGTAATATAATTTCAAGCGATACAATACTGACACCGAGGGTTAATGCAGGAGGTGTATATGTCTTAACAGCTACTAATACAATGACTGGTTGTACCGCTTCGGATGCAGTCGAAGTAATTCAAGATGCCACCTTACCTCAAGTGACGGTAAGTGGAGATGTGCAAATTGGTTGTGCGGATAGCGATACGATTCAAATTGCAGGAAATGCGACGATGGGAACGAATATTATTTATGAATGGACAACAGAGGGAGGGGCGATTATTGGGAATACGACTACTTTACAAACCATGATTGCTGGGGTCGGTAGATATACCTTAATGGCAACAGATACCTTGAATAACTGTAGCAGTAATGCTTCTTTTGTAGTAACTAAAGTAACACCACCGACAGCAAATGCAGGAGCGGATAGGGTATTAAATTGCGCCAACGAAAATTTAATTTTAGATGGAAGCGGAAGTATAGGTGATCATTTAATCTATGAATGGTCCACCATGACTGGTAACTTTATTGGCGACAATAAAATCTCTATGCCAACTGTGGATGAAGAAGGAATTTATACTTTAACAGTAACGGATACTTTAACAGGATGCACGGCTACAGATATATTAGAAATCACCGAAGATTCAGCAAGTGATTTATTTGCAGCCTCTGGAGATGCAGAACAATTAACCTGTGGAAAAACAAGTTTGACGTTAAATGCAAATGCTTCGGAAGGAGAAAATATTATCTATCAATGGACAACAGAAGAAGGCAATATAGTGGCAGACGATAATTCATTAACGCCAACGATTGACCAACCTGGGAAATATATTTTAACTGTTCAGGATACAAGTATGGGATGTACAGCAGTATCAACTATCAAAATTTCCCAAGATATAACCCTACCAACGGTAAGCATAGCTGGCGAACAAGCCTTGAATTGTACGACGACTGCTGTCACTTTGGTAGGTCGTTCAGATACCGAATTTAATTTAGCCTATACTTGGACCACAACAGATGGGAGTATGATTAATGGAGCAATGACGCCTATTCTAGAAGTGAATGCAGGTGGGACTTACACTTTGACAGTGGTAGATACTTTTACAAATTGTGCAGCCTCTGCAAGTGTAACCATAACCGCAGATGCAGCACTACCAATGGTAAATACAGGATTGCCTCAACAACTAGATTGTAAGCAAGATACCTTGACTTTAGCAGGAACAGGAAGTGCAGGCGATGACTTTACTATTTTATGGACAACTGAAGATGGAAACTTCCTAGATGACCCAAGCTCTTTTACGCCAATGATTGACGCACCAGGCACTTATGTTTTAACAGTAACCGATACAACTTCTGGCTGTAGCAATACTTCCAGTGTAGTCATTATAGAGGACTTAGCCGCCCCTACAGCAGAGGCTGGAGCAGCAACTCAATCTTTTTGTGATAATAGCACGTAAACCATCAATGCAACTGCAAGTGAAGGCGATATTTTACTTATTTCTGGTGTACCGAAGATGGTGGAATCTTGAGCGGTGCAGAAACACCAACCGTAGAAATTAATGGCGCAGGCTTATTTGAATTCATTGTGACAAATACAGCAAATGGTTGTAAAAACGTGGATACAGTTTTGGTGACTTCGTTAGAAAGCCCTAAACTTTCTTTAGATACTATTAATGGCGCACCTACCTTGAATATTACAGATGGTACAGGACCTTTTTCTTATACCTGGCTTAATAATGCTTCCTCTGATAATCCTTTTGAAGATTTAAGTCCAGGAGATTATAATGTAACGGTTACTGATGCTAATGGCTGCATGGATGAAATTATGATTACTATTGATGAAAGTACTAGCCTAGCAGCCATAGAAGCAACGATTGAAAACCTGCAAATTTTCCCGAATCCGACCAATGATTTTGTCGCTATTAATTTAAATTTTAAACAAAAGCAAGCAGGACAA
This sequence comes from Saprospiraceae bacterium, assembly GCA_045106885.1. Classification (GTDB taxonomy): domain Bacteria; phylum Bacteroidota; class Bacteroidia; order Chitinophagales; family Saprospiraceae; genus JAFMDF01. Next base: position 1,734 of record JBGCFJ010000007.1, on the reverse strand, counting down.
ATTTTGATTTTAAATAAGGTGGGGCAACAAGTTTGGCAACAAAATTTTGTAGATAAAACGATTAATTTATCAGTCGCTGTGAATGAATGGGCTGGTGGTGTTTATTACATGATGATACAGACGGATAAGGGCGTTAAGACGGAGGAGATTGTGGTGATTCGGTAGGTTTTTAAAGGAATAAAATAATAAGTAAAAAGCGGAAGGGTTTTTTTATAAAAATAGCAATAGCTCTTGGTTTACAAATTTTGCCATTTAGTTTACTCTGATTCATCGGAGATATGGCGAAATTTTTTATAATACCTGATGTTTTGAGGGGATAATTTTTTATAAGAAAACCCTTTAAAAAGCGGTAATCTGTAGCAATGGACTACCGCTTTTTATTTACATTTGCTCCATGTTCACACAATTAAACGACCGCCAAAGCCTATCTGCGATTCTCTTAGTAGCCTATTTTATATTTATCCTATGGCTAGTATTCAGAAGCCAAAAAGATGAAAATAGTGAAGATTATTTTTTAGCAGGGCGAAAGATGCCTTTTTGGGCATTATCCATTACGTTTATTGCCTCTTGGTGGGGTGGAGGTTCAGCGGTTGATTTAATCGACCAAGCATTTAATAATGGGATTAGTTCCTTTTGGGTTTATGGCATGCCCGTTTTGTTTTCCACTTTTTTAATGTTTCTGTTTGCTAAAGGCATTCGTAAAATTGGGACTATCAGTCAACCACAATTAATGGAAGTGCGATACAATGCAACTTCTGCACAATTATTGTCCATTTTGATATTGATTTTTATGGTGATTGGCAGTGCAGTCCAAGTAATCGTTATTGGTCGTTTTTTTAGTACTTTTTTTGAGATAAGCTATGAGATGGCAGCAATTATAGGCACGTTGATTGTCGTGGCTTACTCCGTTTTTGGTGGATTTAAAGGCGTGGTCATTACCGATGTTTTACAATTTGTTTTTCTATTAATTGCAGCGATTACTTTATTTATATATGCCTATAATGGTGCTGGTGGATTTGGTGGATTAGCTCAAATTGTGGAACAAAAGGAATTACCTAATTTCTTTGATTTTACCCATAATCTGTCAGATAATATGGCGTATATCATCACTTTTGGGGCAGCATGGATGATACAAGCCAATATCTGGCAACGAATTTCTGCGACACGAACACCTGTAGATGCAAAGAAAATGATGGTGATGAGTTTTCTAGCTTTTTTACCCCTTTATTTATTGGTGACTTTAACAGGCATGTTGAGTAGAGGTTTGTATGAAACAGTTCCAGAAGGTGGCATTGCTGCTGCAATGATTTTTGACCAGATGCCAACAGTTCTATCAGCGGTTATTTTTGTAGGTATTTGTTCGGCGATTATGTCCACCATGGATTCGTTGATTAATACAGGTGCTTTGGTGTTAACGATTGATTTGTATCGACCAAAAAATAAAACGGTTTCAGATAAAAAAATGGTAAATGTTGGTCGATTGGCTACGCTTTTGGTTGCGCTGGTAAGTTTGTTTATTGGGATTAATATTAATTCTATTTTAACCGTTTCTTGGATAGGGGCTGATTTTCTAGCAACAGGTGCATTTGTCCCTTTAGGCAAAGTGGCAGAAATAATCAACCATTTATACCGCCTTTTTCCCTTCTAAGAAACTCAAAAAATGCGTCCATAATCCATTATGCAAGCATTTTTTGAATTCCTTAGAAGAAAAATTGACTGGTCTAACTGGCTAAT
>JBGCFJ010000699.1:0-4619 GCA_045106885.1 Saprospiraceae bacterium | reverse complement strand
AACTAGTGGTTCACGCATGAAATAACTACCAGTTTATACGGCTTCTTTCGCCCTTATTTTCCATCTTAAAAATAGTCATTTATCTAGATAGACTCCCATTTTTAAGCTAAAAACTAAGACCTAAATAAGCTCGTCTAAACTACCATTTACTTCTTGCGTGAACCACTAGACTACAGGATGACAAGATTATTCAGGATTAACTTGATTTTCTAAAATTAGGTACCCTATAAGAATCTTGTAATTATTCTTATGAAAAGGGAAATAAGTTAAGATGTAATTCTATCGCAATGTTCACAAGACGTTAAAAATCCCGGATAGGGATTGAACATAAATAGCCCTGTATGAAAATGCAGGGGAAGGAGAATGTAGCAGACAATTCAAATTTCCCAACTCTGAAAGAGTTGAACATGAAAAACTAAACGATAAACCCAATAATAAATGCAACTTAAGCAGCTCTTTTTATGCTTATTTTTTTGTGGATACTTGATGGATGGGCAGTTGTTCTCACAAGCATGGAATTTAGAAAAAGACAAAGAAGGTGTTCAAGTTTTTACTAGAAAAGTAGAAGGCTATGCGATTAAAGAATACAAAGCCATTATTACTTTAAAAACGACGGTTGAAAAACTGACCAACTTATTAAAAGACCATGCCAATTTGACGACTTGGTTTGTAAAATGCCCAATTAGTAAACGCTTGAAAAAAGTATCGGAGGACGAGTATTATGTCTATTTTCTAAACGATGCCCCTTGGCCTGTTTCTGATAGAGACAATATTACCAAAATGACCTTTGAACGCCTAGATAATGGGACGCAATTAGTGCATTTAAAAGGTGTGCCCAATTATATCCCTGAAAAGTCAGGTATTGTCCGATTGCCCAGAATGCAAGCCAAATGGATGTTTGAACCACAAGCCAATGGAATGGTAAAAGTAACCCAACAAGTGTTAGCAGATTTGGGCGGTAAAGTACCTGGTTGGTTGGTCAATTTTGCCATTGTAGAAGCACCTTTTGAAACATTATGTAATTTGAGAAAAGAAATTAATAAACGATGAATGATGAACGATGAATTATACACATTCATAGTTGGCAAATATATTAAATTAATAACCTATATAAAAAACAAGGATAATATGAAGAAGCAGCTCAATCCTGTTAATCTTGAAAAATCCTGTCATCCTGTAGAAATGAAATATTTAGTAAGCTTAATCACCCTATTTTTCCTAGTCGTTGCCTGCCAAGAAGAAGTGCAGATAGACCCAAATGCCATTCCGACAGATTTGACTGGTAAAAAGGAATTTTTAAAAAATAAAAAAGCCGAAGTCCGTCAATTAACGCAATTGATTAAAAAAACGGAAGCGGAAATTGATGCATTAATTCCTGATAATCAAAAGGCTAGAACTTTGATTACTACTTCAAAAGTGGAACTTAAAGATTTTGAACGCTTTGTGGACATTCAAGCAGCCGTCGAAGCAGATGATATGGTGGCGGCAAGTAGCGAAACAGGCGGTCGAATTTTGCAAATGAATTTTAAGGAAGGAGATAATATCCGAAAAGGGCAATTAGTCGCTAAAATTGATTTAGAGCAAATCGACAAACAAGTAGCAGAATTGCAAACATCTATGACTTTAGCGAAAGATGTTTTTGAGCGCCAATCTCGTTTGTGGAAGCAAAATATTGGTTCTGAATTACAATATTTAGAAGCGAAGAATAATGTCGAACGTCTGGAAAAAAGTTTAGAAACCATTGAGTTTCAGAAGACGAAAGCCAATGTATATGCACCCATTTCTGGAGTGATAGAAATGGTTGGTTTGAAACAAGGAGAAATGGCTTCTCCGGGAATGCCAATTATCCAAATATTGAATACTAATAAAGTAAAAGTAGTGGCGGATATTCCAGAAACCTATCTTGGAAAAGTAAAAAGAGGCGAAATGGTCACGATTAAATTTCCTGCTTTAGACAAAGAAATTCAAGCGAAAATTAGCCAAATAGGCCGAACAATTGACCCTGCCAACCGAACTTTTGAAGCAGAAATTAACTTGAATAACAGCAAGGGAATCTACAAACCAAATCTATTAGCTTCGATGTTAATCAATGATTTTGAAGCGAAGAATGTGCCTGTCATTCCTGTGGAAATGGTACAGCAAGAAGTAAGTGGAAAAGATTATGTATACATCAAAGAAACGGGCAAAAAAGGAGCAATAGCGAAAAAAATATACGTCGAAACGGGCGAAAATTATAACGGAGAAGTGATTATTAAATCGGGCTTAACTGGTGGGGAAGCATTGATTATGGAGGGTGCTAGAGGTTTGGCTGAAAATCAATTAGTGAAAATAGCAGGCTAAAAGGCAGAGAGGCGGAAAGGCAGAGAGGTAAAGAAGCAAAATGACTTTACCTTTCCAACTTTCCGCCTTTCCGCCCTTCCGCCTTTTAACCTTTAATAATGGAAAAAATAGATAAAAAAAGCCTAAAATCCTTCAGCCTAACTTCTTTGGCGGTCGATAATGCCACCAGTATTTTTATACTGACGGTGATGATATTATTCTTTGGCTATTCGTCTTATCGGAATATGCCGAAAGAGCAATATCCAGAAGCGAATATTCCTGTAGTTTTTATTAGTACGCCTTACTTTGGTAATTCTGCGGCGGATATTGAAAATTTGATTACTCGTCCAATTGAAAAAGAATTGGTGTCTTTGAGTGGAATTAAGGATGTGAAGTCCAATTCTATGCAGGATTTTTCAGTCATTGTTTGCGAATTTAATTCAGACCAACAAGCGGAAGATTGTGTGCGGCGCGTGAAAGATGCCTTGGATAAAGCTAAAAAGGAATTGCCGACCGATTTGGACCAAGACCCACAGGCAGAAGAAATTAATTTTGCCGAATTTCCTGTAATGACAGTCAATATTTCGGGAGATTTTGAAATGGATGTTTTAAGGAATTATGCCGAAAGTGTGCAAGATGAATTGGAAAGTTTGCGGCAAGTAATGCGAGTGGATTTAAAAGGGGCGCAGGAAAGAGAGGTAAAGATTGATGTGGATTTACCAAAAATGGAATCGCTCAAAGTAAGTTTTGGAGATATTGAAAATGCGGTAAAATCAGAGAATATTACGATGTCAGGCGGGGAAATAAATCGCAATAATTTTAAGCGGGCGATTCGGGTAGTTGGTGAATTTGAGTCGGTGGATGAGTTAGAAGATATGATTGTCAAAAGTGAAAATCAGCGACCGATTTATTTAAAAGATATTGCCAAAGTGACCTATGCTTTTGAGGAAAGAAAGAGTTATGCGAGAGCAGATGGCAAACCAGTTATCTCTTTGGATGTGATTAAACGTTCTGGACAGAATGTATTATTAACGGCTGATAATATTAATTTGGTCGTTGAAAAAATGCAAAAAGACTTCCCCGAAGCATTAACTATTTCCACCTTTAATGATGCTTCGGTTTATACGCGAAATGAGTTAGCCAATTTGGAGAATAGTATCATTATGGGCGTCTTATTAGTCGTTTTAGTTTTACTCTTTTTCCTAGGTTTAAGAAATGCGCTATTCGTAGGTTTAGCCATTCCAATTTCGATGCTAACGGGTATTTTATGGTTGAATATTACAGGACAGACCATGAATATTATGGTGTTATTTGCCTTGATTCTCGCCTTGGGATTATTGGTGGATAATGCAATTGTGGTCGTAGAAAACATCTATCGCTATATGCAAGAAGGCTATAGCGGACAGGATGCAGCGAAGTATGGTACGGGAGAAGTTGCTTTACCGATTATTGCTTCTACGGCGACGACTTTGGCGGCATTTATTCCACTATTAATTTGGCCTGGTATCATGGGCGAATTTTTAAAATACTTCCCGATTACCTTGATTATAGTATTATCTTCTTCTCTTTTTGTAGCCTTAGTTATCAATCCAGTCTTTACCTCTCGATTGATGAAAGTAGATGAACGAGCAGAGACCAAAGAAGGTAGAATTGCCAAACGAAATAACGTATTGATTGGAACAGTCATTATGTTGGGCATTGCCGTATTTGGTCATTTTACAGAAGCCATGTGGTTACGGAATTTACTAGGCATGGCATTGGTTATTCAATTATTATATTTTTTTATCCTACGTCCAGCAGCTTTTTCTTTTCAAAACAGCGGTTTAAAAGTTTTAGAAAGGATTTATAATAAATTTATTAGTGGCGCTTTGCGCGTACCAGGGTTGATATTTGCGGGCACAATTGGTTTGCTCTTTGGATCGCTTTTTTTGTTGCAAATATTCATGCCCAAAATCGTCTATTTTCCATCTGCGAATCCATTGTATGTAAATGCATTTGTGGAAATGCCAATGGGAAAAAGTATTGAAGCGACCAATGAGTTGATGCAAAATATTGAAGCAGACGTAGAAGCAACCATTAAGCCATATAGACATATCGTAACGGCTGTTTTATCCCAAATTGGGGAAAATACATCCGACCCAAATGCGATGCCTGAACCTGGGGTAACGCCTAATAAAGCGAGATTAACCATTGCTTTTGTTCCGACCGAAGAAAGAGGCGGTATTTCTACCCTTAAAGTAATGGAAGAAGTTCGAGAAGCCATTCAAGGAAAGTATGCAGGAGCGCAAGTAACAGTCGTA
>JBGCFJ010000698.1:0-2509 GCA_045106885.1 Saprospiraceae bacterium | reverse complement strand
AACAGCAAATATCAAGATGGTGATGGAAATGGACTGATTAATGAAGCTGATTTAGACGTACTTTCTGCCAATTATGGATTGCGACATGCTACCAAGCTTTCTACTGCTAGTTTTACAGAAGGTGTTGAATATCAAATTGAGCCAAAAGGCTATCAAGGGGATGGTAAAATAAAATACGATATACATGTTACCTTAGATGATGCGCCTATTAGTGTACACGGTGTAGCTTTTACTGTGGATTTCAATGATTTACCGATAGCGGATGCTTATGTAGAGGTAACTAATTCTTCTATCAATCCTGATGAGTGTCTATACTTTTTTAATGCGACAACCAATACTTTAGAGGTCGGCATCACTCGCTCAGACAAACAGAACCAAAACACCAATGGTTCGGTAGGTTCATTAATTGTTATTACAGAAAATATTGGCATTGGAGACCCAATGGATTTAGATATACGAGTAGGTCGTAGAATGAAAGCGGATGGTGATTTTAAAGCAATTGCTAGTACCTCAATTCAAGATACCTATGTAGAATTAGGCGCTTCTAGTAGCCATTTTTTACCCATAGTCTATGCTACTCACGAAGAATGTGATAGATTTGGTTCTGCCAAGATAGCATTATTAGGAGGCACGGCTCCCTATACGATTCAATGGAGTAATGGTCAAACAACCCCAGAAATTAAGGGGTTAACGGCTGGACAATATACCGTTACAGCTACTGATGCGAATAATTTATCCAAAAGCTATACCGTTAATATTAAAAAACAATACATTCCGATTTATGATGAAAATGGAGGTATAATCAACTGTGTTTTACCTACTACTTGTGAATCTTTCCTAGATTTAAGTGATAATATAGCTACGAATAGTTATCAAGCAGCAACGACTATTACGGCTGATGGTATAATTGCTACTGGAAGTACTGTAGTATTTAAGGCAGGAGAAAGTATTACACTAGAATCAGGGTTTTCAGTAACAGCAGGAGCTGATTTTACTGCAAGTATTGAAGCTTGTATACCGAACAATAGCGTCATTTCTACAGAACCTCCTGTTGAATTAAAAACGATCATTCCCAATACGATACAGGCGATAAGTTCTATCCCCTTTAATTTGCAAATACTGCCCAATCCTATAAATAATAGCGCAACCATAGTTTATGATTTACCTATTAATGGTGGTGCACGATTAATACTTTCTGATATGCAAGGCAAACCTATAAAAGTATTATTCGATAAGGCCTATCAAAATAGGGGAAGCTATGAGGTAGTTTTTACGGCAGCCGACTTAGCAAAAGGCGTGTATTTCGTAAGTTTAGTAACCTCAAAGAATGTAGTTACGAAAAAAATTATCATATTAAAATGATATATATTAGACTTTATTTTAAATGGTTTAGACCTCCAAGGTTTTCAAAACCTTGGAGGTCTCTCCTTGCGAAAAATTTTAGAATAAATACTATTTTTTATTGTTTTTGTAAAAAATATAATACATCTCAAATATTAAACATGAAAAAAATATTACTATCCCTATTATTATTGCCTATCGTTTTTACATTATCTGCTGCCCTTCCTTGCGATGGAGCTATTCGCAACGGATTAGCGGTTGGCTTTTCTCAAAGTACCAATACACAACAAATCAAAGCAAGTGACTTCTTTGTAAGTCTCGACCCTAATTGTAGTGAGTTAGTGGCAGTTTCTTTTTCGGAAGATGTAAATGATAATATTAAGACATTGGATTGCAGTAATGTTGGTACGCAAGCCGTCAACATCTTTGTTACAGATATTGAGGGAAACCAAACGAAGATGCAAACTTATGTTATTATGCAAGACCAAGTAGGGACTTGTCCAGGACCAGGAGATAATTTTTGTCAAAGCAATTTAACGGTATACAATGGATTGGCAATGGCTTTATCAAACACAAATGAAGGTGTTTTTCAAGTAGACCAATTTATCAAAGATACAGCAGAAAACTGTCCTGGTGATTTTTTAGTTTCTTTTGAAGATGGTACTGAAACGGCGTTATCCTTTAACAGTACTACAATTGGTACACAACCTTTGTACTTGAATTTAACCAATAGTTTTTTTATGGAAAATAGTGAACGTCCACTTAATCGAGTTCAAGCCTATGCAATCATACAGCCCCCTTTATCTACTACCAGTTGTATTCCCGTACCAATAATACATAATGGTTTTGTCGCCTCTTTAGACGATACAGGAATAGCCGAGTTACACGCAGCACTTTACGATGCGGGGAGCTATAGCAACTGTGGGGGGGAATATGTGTTATCTTTTTCAGCAGATACGACGGAAACGAAGCGAACTTTTGACTGTTTTTATCAAGGCACTCAATTGGTAGATATTTGGATAACAGATAGACAAACAGGGAGTCAAAATAAAGTATCTTCGTATGCTATTATCCAAGATTGTGAGAATGTCTGCTCAGACCTTTGTCCAGCCAATTATACCGTATTCAATGGTTTAGCAACTAGTTTCTCTAGTAATAGCGGAACAGT
>JBGCFJ010000697.1:0-2109 GCA_045106885.1 Saprospiraceae bacterium | reverse complement strand
TAGTATGACTACAGAAGATTACAAAAAAGTAGCACCTACCTTACCCAAAGACCCTGGGGTATATCGCTTCTTGGCAAAAGACGATACTATTTTATATGTTGGAAAAGCAAAGAATCTAAAGAATAGGTTGTCTTCTTATTTTGGCAATAAAAAACACCAACAGAATAAGACCAAAGCCTTAGTGAAAAATGCGGAACGCTTTGAATATACCATTGTAGAGACGGAGCAAGACGCCCTTTTATTAGAAGCGACGCTCATCAAAAAATTTCAGCCTCGATATAATGTTATGCTGAAAGATGGGAAGACTTACACTTATATATGTGTTAAAAAAGAACGATTTCCTAAAGTTTTTATAACTAGAAAAGTTTTTCGAGATGGGTCTACTTATTTTGGTCCCTATACTTCAAAATACCGCATTAAAGTTATTTTAGACCTCATTAAATCTCTATTTCCACTTCGTACTTGCAATCTCCAGTTATCTGCTAATAACATTGAGAAAAACAAATTTAAAGTCTGTCTAGAATACCATATTAAAAATTGTTTGGGGCCTTGTGTAGGATACGAAGAGGAGGCGAGCTATAATGAAAAGATTGCACAGATAAAAAATATGCTGCGAGGGAATTTTGGTGCAGTGAAGCAGCATTTTAAGGCAATCATGCAACAGCATGCCGAAAATCTGGAGTTTGAAAAAGCGCAAGTTTTAAAAGAAAAATTAAGTGCCTTTGAAGATTATCAGGGAAAATCTACGGTGGTGAGTACGTCTATTCGAGATTTAGACATTTTTTATATAGCCACAGATGAAAAGAAAGCTTATGTCAATTTTCTAAAAGTAATCAATGGAGCGATAATGAACACCCATACTTTAGAATTAACCAAAAATTTAGATGAGGATGAAAAGAAATTACTAGCTTTTGGTATTGACGAATTGCGAAAGAAATTTAATAGTATTACGAAAGAAATTATCTTACCTTATAAAATTAATCTGCTAGAGGAAGATGTAAGGATTACTGTTCCAAAGATTGGTGATAAAAAGAAATTATTAGACCTCGCTGAGAAAAACGTAAAATATTTCTTATTACAGCAACGAAAACAAGCAATAAATAACATTAAAAAAGAGACGTCTGCCGAGCGAATTTTGAAGACAATGAAAGAAGATTTGCAAATGGATGAATTGCCTTTTCATATCGAGTGTTTTGATAACTCGAATATGCAAGGTTCCTTTCCAGTGTCTTCTTGTGTAGTTTTTAAAAATGCGAAACCTTCTAAAAGAGATTATCGTCACTTTAATATTAAGACAGTAGAAGGACCGAATGATTTTGCGTCGATGGAAGAAGTAGTTTATCGAAGGTATAGTCGCCTACTCAAAGAAGAAAAGCCATTGCCGAATTTGATTATTGTAGATGGTGGAAAAGGGCAATTAAGTGCGACGATGAAAATTATACGTGCTTTAGGTTTGGAGAATAAGATTACGATTATTGGGATAGCCAAACGATTAGAAGAGATATTTTTTCCCGATGACTCCATTCCTTTATACATCAATAAAAAATCGGAAACCTTAAAAGTCATTCAGCATGCAAGAAACGAGGCGCACCGTTTTGCGATTACTTTCCATAGAAATCAGCGTTCTCGAAATTTTACGAGCACCGAATTAACTAAGATTCCTGGAATTGGTGATAAAACGGCTCAAAAATTATTGAGTCATTTTGGGTCCGTAAAAAAATTGAAAGCAGCCTTAGAAAGCGAAATAATTGAAGTGGTGGGGAAGGTAGCTGCCAGAAAAATTAAGACTTATTTTAAGCAATAATTTTCACTTTATTGGTAATTAATTGATGAGCAGGGATGACAATTTTTTCTTGTTGTTCTGTTAAAATCGGCACAGAAATATTGCTAGTGGCTATAATTTTGCCTTTAGCATCATCTAATTCGATAATCTGTCCAATAGCAAATGTTTTTCTACTAAAAAAACTAGCTAGAATATTGGCTAAAACATTTAGTGAAGAGAATTAAATAAATTGCTCCAGAAAGCGCAGTTATTTTTTCGGCTAAGAAATTAAAAAAATTAGTGCATACCCTTTGGTACGGACTCTTTTTTTTAGTTTTTTAGACGGA
>JBGCFJ010000696.1:0-2668 GCA_045106885.1 Saprospiraceae bacterium | reverse complement strand
GTTACCAATTTACGCCATTTATCCGTTACTAAATTTAGATTCAAATTACTATCGGTACAATCTAGCCATTCTTTTCTGCTGTTGCGATGCTTTTTAATAAATTCAATAGCATCCAATAAGGAGGTATCTTGGGAAGATGTTTTAAGCTGAAAGTTAGTCAAGCAGTTGAATAATAAAGAGCGTTGATTCTTGTATAGTCGTGGTAAGCATAGCAGATAATTATTCTGGATATAGGCTAAATGTTGGTTACAAGTTTCCACCATATCCTGTGGTTTTTCGGGCATTACCGATTTAATTGCTCTATATTTTTTTAGGTAAGTTCCTTCGATTTGATAGGCTGTACCAATCTGAGCTAACTGCTCAATCAAGCTACTCACCAGTTGACGACTTTTTTCATGGTAAGCTTCTAATGCAGCTTTAGCATTATTTTTTAGACTATACATTCTACGTGTGAACATCAAAATTAAGTCGTCATAAACCTTAGCCACTTGTTTCTCAATAAGCAGGATGATATAAACATATCGTTTTGCTTCTTTTAATTGTTGCAAATGGGGAAGGTCACAAGCAAAGGCTTCCATTGAAAATTGCCTACGCTTGGCATCAGGTAAATCTAATAAGTTGGTTTGTACAGGCAACGCGTCATGGTATTTTCTTAGCCAATCCACATGCTCCAGATACAATCGAAAATTCTTAACCGTTGGTGAAGGAGCTTCTTTTTTGAGCGTATTCCACCAAGTATCACCATCCTCCGTTTTTTTAGTTAACCATTTATTCAATAGTTCTTTATGTACTGCGGTTAATTTAGAGTTGATGATTTCAAAACAGGATTCATTGACTTTTGCTCTAGCAGCAATCGCTATTCGATAAAATCGACTGTAAGCAGGTAATTCAAAATGCTGACGTACTAGTTCCTCAATAATGATATTGATAATATCTGCTAAATGTTCTTTGGATAAAGCGGCTTGTTCTGCTGTCTTTTCCATTAAGCTATAGGTTTGTTCTGATGCAGATGTTATTTTTAGAAAATATCGAATGTTCTGGATATGTCTTGACCTTGCTCCTGATTTATCATACTCATCATCTGAATCTAACGGAAAAAGATAGCCCAATAGATTTGCTAAATGATTGGTAATGTTTTTTGGAATAGCTGACCACATTGGAAAATATCCCAAGTGTTGGAACACTTTCAAAAGTGTTAGCATGCGTAAACGCCCTGCAACATCTATGACCTTGTTATTGATAAAATCTATTTCTTCATCACTTGGGGTAAATAGTTCCCAAAGTTCCGTTTCCTTAAAATTATCTCCTAGAATAGGATAAGCCGTTTCGTGAATAGCAGCCATTGACTTTTAATTAATTTTATGCCAGAAAATACTGATTAGAAGGGTATCAAAAAGGGTGTCCGAAAATCAAAGAAAATACCCTTTGAAAACCAAGGAATTACGAAGCTATAAAAAGCTATCAAGAAGGAGTACCTTTATGATATGAAACCAGTAGCAAAAAAACGAGTGGCTATCTATGCCAGAGTTTCTACTTTGGAAAAAGGACAAGACCCTGAAACGCAATTATTGCAACTTCGGGAATTTGCACAAAGAAGAGGATTTGAAGTAAAGGGAGAATATGTGGATTATGCTTCAGGCAAAACAGAGCAACGAGAGCAATACAAAGTGATGCTTGATTTGGTTAGAAAACGGCAGATTGAAGTAGTTTTAGTTTGGAGGTATGACCGCTTTGCTCGTTCCACTCAAGCCTTAGTCAATGCTTTGAATGAATTCCGTTCCTTGGGTGTAGATTTTATTTCTTACCAAGAAAACATTGATACCACAACACCACAGGGAGAATTAGTTTTTAGCATTATGGCATCCTTGGCACAATTTGAAAGTGCATTGATTAGTGAAAGAGTCAAGGCAGGAATGGCAAGAGCTAAAGCACAAGGTAAGCGTATTTCTCGCCCACCCTTAAATGGAGATTTGCAGCAAAAGATTAAAGAGTTATACGAGGATAAAATCTCCATCAAACAAATCAGTAAAAGGCTGAGTATTTCCTACGGAAGTGCTTGGAATTATGTTCAAGAATTAAAATAATAACATGGCGAAATCAATTCCAAAAGAAATAAAAGATGCTGTTTTGAAGATAGTAACTGCGTTCAATGGAAAACATCAAACGGCTTTTCAAATGACCTTTCGAGGGCAGTTTGCTTATTTGGCAAAATCAGAAAAACAACAAGTGGATATTGCCAATACTTTTCGCCAGATGATGGCTGATAAAATGGGAATACCTATAAAAAAATTGGCAGCACAGGATGCGCCAACAGTTGAGACTAAATTAGGACGACTTAAATATTGTGGTCAAATGGACAATTGGTCGTTTGCTGTTTTTAGGTATAGTCGAGAGGTTTATGATGCAGAGGAATTTATGTTTCCTGGAGCAATGGAATTGGATGGTACTATAGAAGGGGCTTTGAGAACAGGGATGGAATTGTAGCAGTAATTGAAAATTTATTCTATCTTTTTTATAACAATACTCTTCCTATTTTACATTTTGGTAGCTATGAGCAAAAATGCCCCTTTATGTGGAGTCTTATCCAGTAGATAAAATATTGAAATAGCAATCAAACCCTATTTTAAATCAAATGTTAAAATTTTGGCGGATTTTACACGATTAGTTG
>JBGCFJ010000695.1:0-2237 GCA_045106885.1 Saprospiraceae bacterium | reverse complement strand
TACGATTGATAAAGCAGGCAACTTGATTGATGTAGACCCACAATTTGCAGACCCTGCAAATGGTGACTTTACCGTTGGTAATGCGGATTTACATACAGCGGCAGATGATGGTCAAATTATTGGTGCATTGTACTGGTTACCGGGCTACCAAGATGATTTTGCGGACTTAAGTACGAGTGTGGAAGAGCAATTTGTTTTGGATATTGAGCTGCAAATGACACCCAATCCATTTACAGAAAAGGTACAAGTTCAATTCAATTTGGAAGAAAGAATGAATGTACAACTAGAGATTTACAATGTAACTGGACAATTGATTACCGCACAGGACGACGAAACCTTAGCTGCTGGATTCCATACCAAAGAAATTGCTGCGGCTGATTTAAAAGCTGGCGTATACTTCTTTAAATTAAGAACGAGTCAAGGTACGGCAACAACTAAGATGATAAAAGTAGATTAATTAATAAGTAAAAGTTTTTTTCATAACTATTGGGAAAGAGGGGTTCGTTCCTCTTTCCCTTTTTTGTATATTTTTTTATGTCTATTTTTTTAACACCCCTTAAAACAATCCTTCTTTTTCTAGTTGGTTTTGTTTTATTTCCTGTTGATAGTTTTACGCAAAATATACTACCTGATATTACGATAGCTTTAGACGGAACAGGTGATTTCACAAGTATTCAAGCAGCCGTAGACGCCGTACCCAGCAATAGTGAGGAACGAACCATTCTTTTTATTAAAAGAGGAACTTATGACCAAGAGAAAATATATATCCCAGCCAATAAAAAAAATATTCTTTTAGTAGGAGAAAGTCGAGCCGAAACCATTATTAGTTATCATTTATATGAGTGTTTAGTCGGTGGATTTCAAAATAGATGCCCAACAGAATCAGCCATGCAATGGTCTGCCCAAAATATTCAAACTGCCGCTACCTTAACGGTCGCAGCAACAGGATTTATCGCAGAAAATTTAACCATTCAAAATACAGCTGGGCCAGTTGGACAAGCACAAGCCATCACGGTTTTAGCAGACCGAGTCATTTTTAGAAATTGCACTTTAACAGGTTATCAAGATACCATTTACCTAAAAAGTGATGGCAATCGAACTTATTTTGAAAAATGTTTAATCATCGGACGTACCGATTATATCTATGGTGGTGGAACTACTTTTTTTCAGGCATGTGAAATTCGCAGTTGGGGTGGAGGTTGGATTACGGCACCTGCTACAAGTTTGAATCATGCTCATGGATATGTGTTTAATGAATGTACGTTAACCTATGCCCTTAACAGCCCTCGTTCGGGGGATGATGGTAGGACGGTTGCCTTGGGAAGACCATGGAAAAACTACCCAAAAGTGGCTTGGTTGTATTGTAATTTTACCGAAAAAATTGACCCGCTTGGTTGGCCTACTAAATGGAACATGGACTACGCAGATACTAGTCCTGACCTTCATTTATATGAATATCAAAATACAGGACAAGGGGCAGATATAAGCAAGCGGTCTAGCTGGGTTGGTATTCGAACTTTGACCGATGAAGAAGTTGCCAATTACACTTTACTAGCGGTTTTAGGAGGTACAGACGGTTGGGACCCAACAGCTGAGATTTCAGCACTACGTACTTTCAAATGGTTAGGCGGGGCAATGAACGCTAATTGGTTAAATCCTGAAAATTGGGATTTGAACCTTATCCCAGATACAGGTGAAATAGCTATCGTCAATGATACCGTATTAGTGGAGGCCAATGGTGGTCATTTTTTGGCTGATTTATCCTTATCAAATGGTGCGGAACTATTGGTTACGCAAGCTAGTAAAGTTACTTTCCTAACGATGGCGAAGGCTACGCTTTCTGGAATTAATCAGGCGAAATTGGAAGGTCATATTAGAACTAGAGATTCAATTGCCATTTCGACAGAAAACCAATTTGACTTGGCTGCCAATATATTGGGCGTTCATCAAATAAGAAAAATAGGAATTGGTCGTATTCAGCTAAGTAACGATAATAGTGATTTTACTGGTTTTTGGAGGATTAGTGCTGGTGAATTAATAGCCAATGTTCCTAATTCGTTGGGGGCGGCCAGAGGTGTCTTCATTGAAAAAGAGGGTGTTTTAGTAGTTGATACTGCTGCCGCATTTTATCCACAAACACCCCTTTATCTTGTAACTGGAGGACAAATAGAACTCAATGTAAGTTCAAACTGTGTTCAGAAAGACGGTGAAATTAAGGGATAAAAATGAAGTAATTA
>JBGCFJ010000694.1:0-15303 GCA_045106885.1 Saprospiraceae bacterium | reverse complement strand
TCATACGATATCTTTAAGTATTGATAAACCTATATAGTGCTTATACTTTAACAGGTTAAGATTTGAACTTTTTCAAGCAATTTAACAATCTTTCATAAAAAATCTATTTCTTACCCTGATGCAGTATATATTCACCTTGTTCGATAGGGTGGGTATTTTAAAGGTGGCGAACAGTTGTTGAAAAAACGGACTGCCAGTCCTCACTAAGTTTTTAGTGATGATGGACTAGCAGTCCGCTTTACTACTTAATAACGACGAGATAATAAATCCGTCTAAATCATAAAGTTATTGTTTAGCCGTTACTTAACCATCATTTTACCCGTTCCAGCCAATAGACCATCTGCATAAATACTAAAGAAATAGGTTCCTTGTGATAAATTGATATTCTCAAAATTCAACAATTGTTTACCAGCTGCAAATTGCTCTTTTTGCGTAGCTACTACCCTACCAACAACATCAATTACTCGTAATTCAATATTAGCCGATGCCTTTAAGTCAAGAGCGATTTGTGTTGCCTCTCTAAATGGGTTTGGATAATTAGCTAATCCTATATTTAGGATATTCGTTTCTTTAGTACTAGTCGTTGAAAATGAGGTAATCATCGGAGTAGCATCCATAGTAGTAGGGTCATAAACCGCTACCGCATTGTTTATAGAATCTCTCAATGATGCAACAATAGCATTTCTATTCGCTAAAAATTCTGCTTTTTGATCAGGGTACCAGTTTAAATCACCTAGTGGCAATCCATCTGATCCAGCTGTTCGCAGATTTTCATTGGCGTAACTTAAGTCAAATGCTGGTGGCCAGTTAAGTACTGGAAAACCATCACCATTAAATGATACAGGTGATTCAACTCTCCAATCAACCCAATCGGCTGTTGGGTCAACCCAAGTACCATTTATATAGCCAACTATCGCTTCCGTATTTCCTGGATGTGCTGTAAATTCTGGAGCTAATTCAGCGTAGTTTGTCCCAATGGTGTAATTAGCGTCTGCGATTATAAACGAATCCACATCAGCATGTTCCCATAATAAACTAGTAGCAATAGAATCGCCACCTACTGTGTTAAACCATTCTGAAATTGCAGGCTCCCGATAAAATAGGTTTTGGCCTAAATATAAGGAAACATTATCTAGGTTATCTTTTGAATCAGCAAAATAATTCCAAGTTGTAAAAGACGCATCATAGGTGTTACTAGCACCAGCCGAATGGGCATCCGTTCTACGACCTAAAAAGTGATAATTATAAAAAATATTATTGGCCGTAATCATCTCTAAGGCACGCTGTTCGTGTCCAGCTACGCCTTGATTAACGTAGGTGTTATGCATCTCATGAATAATGGCATTATCGAAAGGACCACTATTAGCTGTCAAACGTCCAGAGTTGACCACCGAATTATTCTCCAAAACAACGTTATCACAGGCTACATCCATTCGGAGTGGGAAACCACCCCAAGGAGAATTACGTAATCGAACACCATTTATAAAAACAGAGTTAGTGATACTTATGCTATCCCCTTTGTTTTGGTTTCTAAGTGCAAAATTCTGCCAGTCAGCAAATGCACAGTTATCTACAATCATTTTACTACCGCCTGTGTTGGCTGCAAAAGTGCCACCAACTTCAGCATTATTGTTAGATCCACTTAAAAGAATATTTTTAAGGGTTAAAGAACCACCTTCTTTAATTTCAAAGAAATCTCTTGCTGCACCGTCGGCGGATGGCGTATTCACAAAAACAGGTGGACTAGGTACATTCACAATCCAACCATCATAAGGCCCTATGATGGTTACATCATACGTCAAATCAATTCGACCGTCAAAAGCAAAAGATTGACCAGCCGCTGCCGTATAAATCCCAGGACCAGTTATCTGAGCATTTACAAACTGATTGGGGTCTAATGGTATTACTGCTGCTGGTGGAGGAGGAGCAGGAAACGAGGTAATCATCGGAGTAGCATCCATAGTGGTAGGGTCGTAAACCCCCGTCGCATTTACTATTGAATCTCTTAATGAGGCAACAATAGCATCTTTATTAGCCAAAAATTCCGCTTTTTTATTAGGGAACCAGTTTAAATCACCTAGTGGTAATCCATCTGTTCCAGCTTCTTGTAAATTTGAATTTGAATAGCTCAAATCAAATGCTAAGGGCCAACTAAGAACTGGAAGACCATCACTATTAAATGTGACTGGTGATGGACTCCGCCAATCAACCCAATCGGCAGTTGGATCAACCCAAGTACCATTTATATAACCAACTATTGCTTCCGTATTTCCTGGAGGTACTGCAAATCCTGGCTCTAATTCGGCGTAGTTTGTCCCAATGGTATAATTAGCGTCTGCGATTATAAACGAATCCACGTCAGCATGTTCCCACAAAAGGCTGGCAGCAATAGAATCACCACCTACTGTGTTAAACCAATCTAAAATTGCTGGCTCCCGATAAAATAGGTTTTGGCCTAAATATAAGGAAACATTATCTAGGTCATCTTTTGAATCCGCAAAATAATTCCACGTTGTAAAAGACGCATCATAGGTGTTACTAGCACCAGCCGAATGGGCATCCGTTCTGCGACCTAAAAAGTGATAATTATAAAAAATATTATTGGCTGTAATCATTTCATTAGCACGCTGTTCGTGTCCAGCTACGCCTTGATTAACGTAGGTGTTATGCATCTCATGAATAGTGGCATTATCGAAAGGACCACTATTAGCTGTCAAACGTCCAGAGTTGACAACCGAATTGTTCTCCAAAATAACGTTATCGCAGGCTACATCCATTCGGAGTGGGAAACCGCCCCAAGGAGAATTACGTAGTCGAACACCATTTACAAAAACAGAGTTAGTGATACTTATGCTATCCCCTTTGTTTTGGTTTCTAAGTGCAAAATTCTGCCAGTCAGCAAATGCACAGTTATCTACAATCATTTTACTACCGCCTGTGTTGGCTACGAAAGTGCCACCAACTTCAGCATTGTTGTTATTGCCACTAAAAAGGACATTTTTAAGGGTTAAAGACCCGCCTTCTTTAATTTCAAAGAAATCCCTAGCAGCACCGTCGGCTGATGGGGTATTCACCAATACAGGTGGATTTGCGGCATTCTTAATCCATCCGTTATCAGGCCCTTCAATCGTTACATCGAATGTCAAGTCGATACGGCCATCAAAAGCATAAAACTGCCCAGCCTCTACCGTATAAACACCCGGAGCAGTTATCTGGGCGTTTACAAACTGATTGGGATCAAGTGCTGTTTGTGCTGTCATACAGGACAGCCCTAAAATAAAAACAAAGAATAATGTAAATGTTTTTTTCATGATACACATTTTAAGATTAAGATGTAAATATAAGTCGTCGGACCTATTTATTTGGGGGTTAAAATAACTAGTTGGTTATTAAGGTTTTATTTTAATATCTGTCCAAATAATTTAGATTCTGTCACTTATTTTTCCGCCGAAAGTGAAGATTATCCTCACTTCCAATTTTATTAATGAACTAGTTATATTTATACTTTTTTAAATAGTACTATGTTGAATGATTATTCAAACTTATAGCGAAGACCTATATCCACAGTTCTACCATAATATTGTAAAGAAGAAAGTTTTTGTAATTCACTCGTAAATGCCCGTTCAGGTGTGTTGGTGATATTATTGACATTCAGAAACACCTGAGCTCGTTTTTCAAACCATGGTAATTTCTGGTAGGCGGTAAAATCCCAACGCTTATAAGAATCCGTGTAAGCATCTAGTTCATCAAAGGTTCTATTGATACCAACTAGAATATTGTCCGTGAATGCATAAGATAATCGTGCTGAAAAATCACCGATATCATAACCTATTGTTAAATTGAATATATCATCTGGCTGATTAGGCATCCTACCAACTCGTGTTGAATCAACAAATACAGTTTTTGCAAATGGACCTGTTCCTTCTTTGACTGCTGTTTGGAATGGATAACTTGTTTCAGAGGATATATGGGTATAATTAACGCTAAAAACTAAGCCCTTCAGGAAAGAATCTAGGTACCAAAAATTTGTTTGCCAGTCCACTTCGAATCCTTTAACAGTAGAAGTAGCCTCCAAATTAATCCAGGTGTTAATACTGGTCTGTTGGGTTTGTGTTAATTCAAATCTATTATTGATTGTTTCCGAATCTTTACTTCTAAAACTCGATGCAACAATTAAATTATCTAATTCCTTAGTAAAATACCCGAAAGTAATCAAACCAAGCTTATTCTTAAAAATGGAAGCATAAACATCATAATTTTGTGCTAATGCTGGTTTAAGGGCGGTATTTCCTAATTCTAAAAATGGACCACTAAACGAATCATAATAGGTATAAGGGGAAATAGCTCGATAATCTGGATATATGATACTATTAGTACTAGCCAATCGAATATCCAACCATTCAGTAGGTTTAACACGAATATGCATCTGTGGAAACCAATTTGCTCCTTTGATATTATCTTCGCTTACTTCTTCCCTTCTAAACTCTTCTGGATTCGGACCAAATCTTTCTGAAGAGAATGCATTATAATCAAACTGAAAATTTTCATATCGAATACCTGGGAAAAGCGTTATATACTTGCCGATATTCACTTCTGCCATCGTATAAAAAGCAAAAAGATTTCTTTCATAATTATAATCATACTGAACGGATGGCCTACCATCAATGGGATAAAAATCATTATTCTTGGCTAACTCTTCATAACGGTTCATCTTGGAGATATCCGCTTTATAAAAGAAATCCTCCAATCTTTCCTCATCGGACAAAAAATCACCGATATCATAAGTTGGTGCTTCAAACAAAGATGCTCTAATGCCAAGATTCCTATCAACATTATTGATGCCTAAATCCGTCCATAGAGATTCTTGTAATGCTACCACAAATTGTTCCCCTATAAAATTTCTATCTGGTTGACTAAAATTTTGGGTTTCATCATTATCTCTAAAATTGCGAACATATTTACCGCCCAATTTTAACTTTCCAGAAATGACTTTTGAAAGGTTAAAAGGTACCTTAAAATTAAGCATTGCCTCTTGCGACTCCTCCGTTACATCTCGTTGTAAAGTGGAAAATCTTTGCACCCTTTTCGCATTCGGTCCTTGTATAATTTCAGCCGCGTTTAACAACTCAAATGGGCTTGCCTTTAGCGGATCTTCTAGCGTTGGGGTTGTAAAACCGGATTCGGCCTGTGCAATACCTATATTCATTCTCAAATCGCCAGGACTATATTGCTTTGAAATTGAATTTGAAATATTGAAATCCATACTAAAAGAAGAAAAATCGAATTCTCCTTGAAGCGCATTACTAATCACCGTATTACTCAGCTCTTTATGCGCTGCATAAGCGGACCATTGATTCCCAATGAGTCCTAGAGAATTTTGCTGTTCTACCTGTTCTTGAGAGAGGTTACTGATGAAATTATTAAAAATTAGCGACCCCTTTTCAAGTTGGTAGTCAAAAACTAAAGAACCACCTAATCGCTGTCGATCTGTTACTCGATCACTAATGCTCACTCGTGCGAGGTCAATCGGAATAAAACCGTCTTCCAAAACTGCTTGTTCATTTAGGGCATATCCAACATTTAATTGATCGGAGTTTCTATTAAAATCATCCAAAAAGCCCGAAACCTGAACGCCAAGCTTATTATTAAAAAAACGATTACTAAGCAAACCGTTGACTCGGTAGTTTCCATAGGTATCAGCTATTGAACCATAACCTGATTGCGCAGAAAAGTTACCACGAAATCCTTCTGCGGCCTTCCCAATTTTAAGATTTACGGTTCCTCCAACTGCATCCGCATCCAAATCTGCCGTTAAAGCTTTGGTCACTTCAATACCACTAAGGATGTTTGGTGCGATCATATTCAAATCCACACTACGATCATTTCGGTCTGTGGACTGCATACGCACCCCATTCACCATCATCACATTATATTGTGGCGATATACCACGAACGGCAACCTTCTGTCCTTCTCCTCCACTTCTGACTAAAGATAAACCTGGTAACCTTGACACAGATTCTGCCGCATTTACATCTGGAACATCTTTTATTCGATCTGCGGATACCACATTTTTGATGGTATTAGAGTTTAGCTGCTCGTTAATAGCACCCATTTGTCCTGAAGCTTGAGCAGATACAATAACCTCTACTCCTTCAACAGCGGCATAATCCAATTTAATATCCACTTCTATTGTGCTACCTGCAACAACCGTAACGGATATAGTTTGCTCTTCATAACCAATATAAGTAGTGGTCAATTGATAATCACCAGCCGGAATTTGACGAATAATGTATTCTCCATCAAGATCGGTCGATGTACCAAGACTTGTTCCCTCTAATTGAACATTCGTAAATGGTAGCTCTTCCCCAGAAATTTTATCAACAACTTTTCCTGAAATAATACCAGTTCCTTGAGCATAAGTCGTATGCATGCCCAGAAAACATACTATGAATAATGGGTAAAAGAAGGAAATGAATGATTTAGACACTAAAATCTCAATATTTGAATAGCCCATGTTATTTATATTTAAGCGTTAATGACCACACAACACATAATATGTACTACATATTTGTAAATCGACGCTAATGTAATGATTATATCTACAAAACCAAATCAAATTTTAAATAAATTATTTATAATCGAATAATTTGGAAAAATAAGATTAAGAACAAACGATTGAAACATACTTAACACCATCCAAAGGAAGCAAATTGCTATAGACCTATACTGCTATTTTGCATTTTAAATCTTTGAAAATTGTACGATTTCCCCTAATTTTCTGGATAGGATTCCCTACCTTAAAAAGATAATTCGCCTACCTTTATTTAGAGAAATTATTATTCGGTCATAAATCTAGAAACTGACTAGTGCTCCCAAAGGAAAATTTGTACATAAAAAACAAGAATATTGTGTGTATTGCCTAAAACTTAGTTGAATCAACCTCTAATAACCCACAAAAAAAAAGAATTATGCTACTATCCTCTTTAAAAAAGAATTTATTAATCCTATTGCTACTCCTCATTGGAAGCAGCACATTTGCCCAAAAGCAAGTAGAAAATATTGACTGAGGCCGCCATTAGGACTAGTAGTCAAGAAGTATTTCTGTCTTAGCGATTAATGGGAACAGACCCTACTGATATAGGCTTTAATATTTATAGGTGTGGAATTTTGCTTAATCCTATTCCCATTCAACAACGATTGAGCAAAATGGCAATTACCGCATTGGAATCCGATATGCTAATGGAGGTAGTAGTTCTCGTCCTATGAAAGTGTTGCTTAATCATGTAGAAGTAGGCGTAATCGAAAGTCCTAGTTCTGGTGCTTGGACCAATTGGCAAGAGCGTTTCATTAAAGTTCTACTAGAAAAAAGTCAGTACCAATTACGTTTGGAAGCAACTTCAAATGATGGGCTACCGAATATTGCCTATATGAATATTGCGGGAGAAGGAGCAAATTCCCTATCTTGCGATACAGACTTAAGTACTAGTGTTGCTGAACTAGAAAAATTATCGGATATTATGGTAGTTCCCAATCCTTTTAACTATACTTTTTACGTTGACACTAATGTGTCGAGCCTAACCTATGTTATTTATCATGCGTCGGGCAAATTGATGGAAATGGGCAATTTGGCGAAGAATAGTAATCAGTTAGGAAAGTTCCTATCCGCTAGTGTTTATTTGTTACAACTATCTTCTAAAAAATTAGAAAGTACGCAAATGATTATTAAGTTGTGGAAAAATAACTAATAAGTAATCGGACAAAATTAAGCTAACAACTTTTTTTACAGTTTTAACACATAGGTCATAGAGTGAAAAACACATAGTAAACATAGTATTAAATATTAAGTAACTGATGTTACGCATAAGCACCAAAGGTGCGATATATCATAGCCTTGGGCAACAGCCCCAAGGAAACTTATGGTTTTGTGTTAATACAAGCGCTGAAAGCGCGACATATAAAGTGTTCCACCTTTTTATGTCGCACCTTCAGTGCTTGTATTTTTATAGATGTAATAGTCATTGGATTGACACCCAATGTTATGGTATGCCGCACCTTCGGCGCTAATTAATTAACTTTGCGTAAATCAGTTAAGTAAAATTTAATTTTCAACCACCTTCGACGGGAATTTGAGGTTGAATTTGAGATTAAGAATTATCGACATTTTAAATTATCGACAATTTGTTGGTTTTAAATTTTGTGTAAGCGCCTAAATACAACTATCTAATAGAGAAAACTATGTTTACTATCCACGATATTTATCGGAACAAGTTGTGAAAATACTATTGTGACTCGTATGTTTCAAAATAAGTTAGTTTATTTCTGTCATAGTACTTACCCCCCTAAAAAGACATCAACATGAATATTAGTATAAAAAATATCTTAATACTGTTTTGTTTTTCATGGAATGGTTTATTGGGGCAAACCATTCAATTTGAAAAGTTGACCATTAAAGACGGGTTGTCAGATAATTCGGTTCGGGATATTTTGCAAGATAGTCGGGGATATTTATGGTTTGCGACCTTAAATGGCTTGAATCGTTATGATGGGAAAGTATTTAAAAATTATACCGCCATTCCCGGTGATGAGACTAGTTTTAAAAATAGCCGCATTCAAAGGATTATTGAGGATGCCGAAGGATATATCTGGTGCATTACTTTGGATAGAAAGGTAAGTAGAGTAAATCCTACAACTAATAAAGTGTTGCAGATTTATCCCCATTTCATTGAAAAAGAAGTACCCATTGACGACTTTAAGCTAATGCCTTCAGGTGATTTATGGTTATGGGGAGGTAGTACTTGCATTCAAATTAGCTATCATCCGGAGCAAGAAAGGCCTCAAACGACCATTTACAATCCAAAGCGATATTTGCCAAATGAGCCTATCAATTTTATCCACGAAGATGCTTTAAAGAATATTTGGATAGGAACGCAAAATGGTTTGGTTAGATTGGTACAAAAAGAATCGGATAAGGAGATTTTTAATAATTATTTTGAAGGCCAAAACATCACTACTTTTCGAGAAGTAGAAACAGGAATTTGGTTTGGCTCTAAAAAAAATGGGCTTAAAAAATATCACTTCAAGGCAAATACTTTCCAGGACCTACCGCCAAATATTAGCAATAGCCTATCCGAAAATTTTATTCTTCACATCGAACCCATTGGCGACCAACGCTTACTCATTGGTTCTGCTACGGCTATTTTTGATGTAGATTTCACCCAAGATGTTATCAAAAAGATGACCCCCAAAGGATTGAGAAATGCCACAACCATTTATACAGACAGTCATAATAATCATTGGATAGCCGCAGAAAGTAGAGGAGTCTATAAGTATGATAGTAAGCAGCAGCAAATCGAATATTTTGCTTTAAACGCATCAGCTAGGTCTTTTTTGGGCGATGCGGACAAGCAATTGTTTTTTGAAGATAGTAGGGGTGATTTTTGGGTAGGTATTTATGGAGGCGGTATCTTTTTATATAATGCCGATGAGCATCGATTTGTATCGCAAGCCTACTCAGCAGAGCAGCCTAATCAACTGTCTTCCAATCAAATATTGTGTTTATACGAAGACCATTCTAAGAATTTATGGGTCGGTACGATGCACGGTGGAGTCAATAAACTAAGTCTTTCCAATTCTGTTTTTTCTTGGTTACAACCAATGTCAAATCCTAGAAGTTATTTTGATAATGAAGTCAGGGCAGTTACCGTTGACCGCAAAGAACAATTATGGGTCGGCAGTAAAGGAGGAAAAATATTTTGCTATGATGCCAAATTTAAGCAATTAACAACCTTACCAGACGATTTACCTCCCGCACAAAAAGCACAACTAGATAACATAAGCGTCTATTGCTTGTATTTTGATAAGGCGGATAATTTGTGGATTGGCACTAAAGGAAAAGGGGTTTTTGTGATTCAAGACATTTTGCAGCAACCGATTGCCAAAAGCGAAATCCTACATTTTGACAAAAAATTTGCTACTGAAAACACCAATGGTTTAGATGAAGTATTTGCCATTCAAGAAGACCATAAAGGGCAATTCTGGATTGGTTCGCATTCTTCTGGTTTGACCTTACTAAAAAATCCATTTACCAACCCTAGTTTTCAAATTTATACCAAAGAAAATACCCAAGAGAAATTAGTGAGTAACCTAATTCGCTATATTTTCATCGACAATTCCAATAATCTTTGGATAGGTGCTTCTAATGGGATAAGTGCTTTAGCAGCCAATCAATTGGCTAAGCCCAACAAAGAATTTTTGCCTATTACCAACGATAAGAAAGAATTATCGAGTTTGAGTTATAATAGTGTGGACTATATTTTTCAGGCAAGCGACCAAACGATTTATGTAACTACAATGGGTGGTGGTTTGAACCAATTGGAGGCAGCTAATTGGGAAACAGGGAAATTTAGCTGGAAGTTTTTTGATAAATCAATGGGCTTAACCACTAATAAAGTTTATGGCATTGCTGAAGACGACCAGCAAAATCTCTGGATTAGTTCTAGCAGGGGGCTCAATAAATTTAACCCTGCCACCATGGCTTTTGAAAATTTTTTTATTGAAAAAAATAACGGGTTAAACTATTTCACAGAAAGTTGCGCTACCAAACTACCTTCAGGTGAATTGCTATTTGGGCATAATCAAGGATTATTGCGCTTTAATCCGCAAGAAATTATCAAAGACACTTCGCAATATCCAGTTGTCTTGTCTCAGATGTTTGTCAACGGGGTGGCGATTGACCCGAAAACCTCTAACTTATTAGAACAATCCATAGAATTTGAGCAAGCTATCGAATTAGACCATCAACAAAATTCTATTCAACTGGATTTTTCTGTATTGGATTTTCGGCAACCAGAAAAAATTCAGTTTTCTTATATGCTTGAAAATTATGACAAAGAATGGAGTACCCCATTGGCTACCAAAAGTGCTTTGTACCAAAACTTGCCCTCGGGAAATTATACTTTTTGGCTCAAAGGCACAAATAGTGATGGCAATGCCATTAAAAAACCTTTGAAATTAGCAATTGACATTGCCCCTCCTTTTTACAAAAGTAAGTCAGGCTATGCCCTACTGACTTTACTCGCCCTATTCATTTTTGGAGTGGCTTTTAATTTATACAACCGCCAAATAGAGACAAGACACCAAATTGAATTTTCCGAAAAGGTTAATGAAAAAAAGTTAAAATATTATACCAATATCTCTCACGAGTTCAAGACCCCGCTGACGATGATTCTCAGTCCCGTAGAGGATATTTTGCAACATAAAAAAGCGACTCCAGAAATCATTGATTATGCTAGACATATTAGAAAAAATGCGACTTATTTATTAGAATTAGTGGAACAAATCCTAGATTTCAGAAAGATTAGAGAAGAAAAAATGCCCCTAGCCGTAGCGCCTATCAACTTAGCCGAATTTATAAAAAACATCTATTATATTTTTAAACCTTTGGCCGAAAAAAGAGATATTGACTTTCTATTATTTTTATCTAGTCAGGATATTCAAGGCTATATTGACACCAAGATTTTAGAAAAGATAATGTTTAATTTGTTGTCCAATGCTTTCAAGCATACGCCAGCTAATAAACGTATTGAATTGATGGTTGAAACAACCTCCGATGGAGCCTTACAAATAATGGTCAAAGATGAAGGCTCAGGCATCAAGAAAAAAGACCTTCCAAGACTATTTGAACGTTTTTATCGAAGTGAAAACAGTTCAGGCTTAGGGCTTTTCTTTGTAAAAGAACTGGTTTTATTGCACAAAGGAAAAATAGAAGTAGATAGTGTTTGGCAGATAGGAACAACCTTTCAAATCAAAATACCTATTCAAAAATCGGCATATAGCACTATAGAAATAGCCAATTTAAAACCTACTTTAATACCCACTCAGAATGCTTTTAATTCCAAATTAGCATTTGAAAACAAGATTATTTCAGACCCAAAAAACTTGGATAAACTTTTAATTATTGATGATAATGAGGAAATTAGAAATTACGTAGGGAATAAATTTAAATCCAATTATCAAATACTATTAGCCACCAACGGCAAGGAAGGTGTACAATTAGCCATTCAAGAAACCCCTGACATTATTATAAGCGATGTGATGATGCCCATTATGGATGGAATAGAAGTTACCCGCGAATTGAGAAAAAATTTCAACACCAGTCATATTCCCATTATATTGCTAACTGCCAATTCCTCCAATGAGAAAAAATTTGAGGGCATTGAATTAGGAGCGGATGACTATATAACCAAACCCTTTAATTTTAAATACTTACAACTCAAAATTGATAGTCTCATTCAACAGAGAAAACAATTGCGTACCCATTTCCAACAAGCCCCTGAACTAACTGCTGACACCCTAACCCGCTCCGACCAAGACAAAATTTTTATTCAAAAAGTTACCGAAATTATCAACGAAAATCTTGGTACTAATTCCTTTAGCGTAGAATTACTCGCCCAAAAAATGAATTGTAGTCGTACTAATTTTTATAAAAAAATGAAGGGGGTAACAGGCGAAACCCCTCATGAATTTATCCGCACCATTCAGATGAAAAAAGCGGCTTTATTGCTAAAAGAAACCAACCATAGCGTAGCCAACATTGGCTATATGGTCGGTTATAATGATTCCAATTATTTTAGTAAATCCTTTAAGAAACATTTTGGTAAAACACCGAAAGCTTATCAAAAAGAAATCTTAAAGACGGAGATAAACACGAATCCCCCCATCAATTAAAGGGAACATAAATGAACCAATTAGTAGTAAGATAAAAATAAATTCAGATTCTTTAGAGTCAAATAATTAAGATAAGTCGTTTAAAGTGAACCACTTAGTTATCTTATTTCTTTGACGAGAATCTAAATTTATTTTTATCGCATTCCTTAGCAACAAAGCCCAATACGTTTTCCCATCAACGTGCCATCCATCCCCCATCTACATTAATAAGCGTTCCATTGATATAATCACTTGCACCAGACGCTAGAAAAACAGCCGTTCCTCCTAAATCTTCTGGGTTGCCCCATCGCCCCGCAGGAATACGCTTAGTAATGGCTTTATTCCGCTCGGGGTCATCTTGCAATTTTTGGGTATTATCTGTTTTAAAATAACCTGGTGCAATGGCATTCACTTGGATATTATGCTGTGCCCATTCATTGGCTAAGGCTTTGGTTATCCCTGCCATACCATGCTTGCTTGCCGTATAGGCAGGAACGGTAATGCCACCAGAATAAGACAGCATAGAGGCGATATTAATAATTTTGCCACCTCCATTTTTTATCATATCCTTTCCTGCTAATTGTGACAAATAAAAGGCAGCCGATAAGTTTACTTCTAACACCCTATCCCATTCCGCTAAAGGAAAATCTACCGCAGGAAAACGGGCAATCGTTCCCCCATTATTGACCAAGATATCAATACTGCCCATTTTATCAGAAATAGTCTGATACATATTTTTAACTGCTGCTCGGTCACCCAGATTCGCAGCTACGGCCATCGCTTTGCCGCCAATGGATTCAATCTTAGTAATGGTCGCTTGCGTTCCTCCAGCTTTAGAGCTGCTACAAATCACATAAGCACCTGCTTTGGCTAAGGCAATGGCAATTCCTTGTCCTAGCCCTCTACTAGCCCCAGTTACTAGAGCTGTTTTACCTTTTAATGAAAAAGAGTCTTTCATTTTTAATTTTTTGTTTAAACTTTAATTTTAATTAAGTACCATCAATTTTTTCCTTGGAAAATTCCCCGTCCACTATTCGCCAAATAGTCAATGAGTTGCTAGGAACTCATTGTCTTATGAAAATTAAAATTAGGAAGCACACATAATTAGAGTCTGTCCATAAACTTGTGCTTTGCGTGTCTAGCGTAATCGCCAATTTTATTTGGCTGATTCAAAATATTGACTGTCCGTAATTTATGAACCTACCAAATAAACCTGCCCGTTCCATTCAGGCGGGTTTGGTGGTTACGAGCGGAGCAAAATCGACTTTACGAACAGACTCTAATTAATGAGGAACTCTTTATTTATCCCTCATTCCTTAAACTCACGGTAAAGGAAAAGAAAAGGGCAACCATAAATAGGTAAAAAATGGTTTTTTTAGAGGAAATATGTATTTCTTCCTTTCTTTTTATTCCTTTTTTGCAGAGGTCTCCATTAACACTCCGTTGACATAGGTGTTAATGAGTTGCAGATTTTCTACATTTTCTAATGATAAGGCTTCGCTTACTTTTTCGATTTTTACATTTTTGAAAGTAATATTTTGGATGGGGGCTTCTGCATAACCTTTCGCTAAGATACCATACTTTCCGCCATTTTTTACTCGTACATTTTCGAGGGTAATATTTTTGACGGTCGGCATAAAATCACCTCGTTGATTTTGATAGGTCGCATAAAATAAATTCACTTTTAATACGGCTTCCTTTACTTGTCCTATCTCAATATTTCTCACGTGGACATTCTCCACAAAGCCACCTCTTTTGGTATTGGTTTTTATTCGAATGGCTCGGTCCAAATTGGGACTACTCATTGTACAATTTTCCACAAATACATCTTGAATACCAGCAGACATCTCACTTCCCATGACTACCCCTCCATGTCCATCAATCATTTGACAATCCTTGACCAGTATTCGCTCACTTTTGATGGCAACTCTACGTCCATCTTCATTTCTACCTGCCTTGATGGCAATACAATCATCCCCTGTATTGAACAAACAGTTTTTGATGACTACATTTTTGCAATACTCTGGGTCACAACCATCATTATTAGGCCCATGACTTTCTACGATTACCCCATCTACGGTAATATTAGTAGATTTTATGGGATGAATGACCCAAAACGGCGCATCAATGATTTTGACCCCCTGAATCAAAATATTTTGACAATTAAAAAATTCTATAAAAGAAGGTCGGATATAATAGCCATCCCCAAAAACTCTTTGTTCTACAGGAGTCCCTTGAGCGACCATCTCCATAAGCCTAGGGCGACTATTAGGTTCATTTTGGTGCGACATGCCTTCCCGCCAACCGTAAGTTTCACTTCCTTTCCAAATCCACCAGTTATCATTACTGGCTTGCCCATTCAATAATCCTTTGCCTGTAATCGCTATATTTTTTTTCCCAAAGGCATAGATGAGTGGAGAATAATTGATTAATTCATTTCCTTCAAAAGAAGTAGGAACTGCAGGTAAAAAATCTTTTGGATTGGTGCTGAATCTAATTTCTGCACCTTCCACCAAATGCAGGTTGACATTATCTAGCAGATGAATGGCACCAGCATAATAAATGCCTTTTGGTATGATGACCTTTCCTCCTCCTGCT
>JBGCFJ010000693.1:0-7732 GCA_045106885.1 Saprospiraceae bacterium | reverse complement strand
CACCAGCATGAGGTGTTTTTTGGGTATGGTCGCTAGTCATCAATTCAAGCGTCTTAGGACTAACAAATTGATGTCCATTTAAGGACCCTTTGTTCAACAGCATTTGGCAAAATTTCAGATAGTCATTAGTGGTAGAAACCAATCCACCACCACCAGAAAACATGGTGACTTCTTTACAATATTTACTCATAGAGGGATGGTCAATCGTTTGTAAACTACCATCTGTTTTTTTGTGGGTATAATTGGTGATAAATCGTTCATCTTTGGCATCAGGCACTTCAAAATGCGTATCGTTCATGCCTAGAGGATGTAGAATACGTTCTGCTAAAAATTCATCTAAGGGTTGATTGGCAATAATTTCCAATAAAGCCCCTGCTACATCGGTAGAAACGCTATATCTCCAACCAGTTCCAGGCTGGTGATACAAAGGCAAGGTACTCATCGTTCTTAGAAATTCTCGATTGGTCGTACCCGCTCTTTTAGCCCCGACTTTATACAAGGAATCGACGTGATTAGGTGGAAAACCCCAACCATAGCCAAAACCTGTGGTATGCCGCAAAACATCAATAATTCGAATCGCTTGTTTAGCGGGCTCAGTTTTGCCATCCCCAATATGCACTTGCATGTCCTTAAATTCAGGGGCATATTTATGCAAAGGGTCATTTAATTGAAATCTACCTTCTTCGTATAGCATCATCAAACCAATAGAAACGATTGGTTTGGTCATCGAATAAATACGGAAAATACTATTGTCTTTTAAAGGGTCTTTGCTATCCACATCCTCATAACCATACGTATCAAATTGCACAACTTTTCCTTTGCGAATAACGGCAGTTTGTACACTTGCTAATTGCCCTTTGTCTACATATTCATGCATTTTGGCTTCCATCGTTTTTAGGCGAGTGGAAGACATGCCAACGGATTCGGGGGTGGCAGTAGGTAAGTTAATTACAGGAGCTGATTTATTGCTGGCAACGGAATTTTGCGCTGCTAAATCAGTAGTATTGCTAATAAGACAAATTAGGAATACGAGTATAAGGGATTTAATTTTCATAAAATATAATTTTCGTTTTTGATGAAAATCAAATATAAGCATCCTAATAAGAAAAGAGAAAAATATCGTATAAGATTTATTTTCGCACCAACTCCTGCAAAGCTATTTGCAAAGCATCTTTTCGATTTCGAGCTACAGGAATTTGTTGTTTATCCGTCATGACTACATATCCACCATCTCGCCGACTATACTTTTTAACTTGTTGCAAATTGACTAAATGAGATTGATGCACTCTAAAAAAATGTGCGTCTTCTAATAAGGTTACATACTCTTTTAAAGTCTGCGAAACCAATAATTTTCGACCATCTTTTAAATAAAACCAAGTGTAATTTTTTTCACGTTACCATACGCTTTGGGTGATGGATAGTAGAAATATAGTCTATCCAAATTTTGAATTGATTGTTTTTCGTTAGCATTATTTTAAAACTAAGGTGCATTTCTCCTTCTCCTTCTCTCAATTGGTCGGGAAATAAAGGATATTTCTGTTTGGTAAATTCTTTAGCTTCCAATAAATATTGCTGATGCACCCACTCTACATGTAAAGTGTCTCCATTTTGTAAATGTGCTAAGACAGTTTTTAGTTCTTGGCTACAAAGGACAAGGGGAATACATAAAAAGTAAAATAGAAAATATCCTTTTTTCATGGTTGATTAGGTTTGAAAAGCGTTGGTTGCTAATATATAGTATTTGTAGAAAAAAGCATCGGATACTTTCAAAGTATCTGATGTTTAATCGTATCATTAGGGCGTTTATTGACCATTAAATAATTCAGCCAATCTTTCTTCCAATGCTTCCTCTCGTAAATCCTTTGCAATGATAATTCCGTCTTGGTTAATAAGATAAGAAGTGGGATAATAAGTAACATTATACATCGTTGGAATAGGCCCTCTAGCGCCTTGTAAATCATTGATGCTGGTCCAAATCATATTGTCTGTTTCCACCGTTTTAGCCCAAGGTTCCTTTTGAGTATCTAACCAAACACTTAGGATTTCAAAGCCTGCCTCTTGATATTGTTGATAAGCCTTCAGTAAGATTGGGTTATCTTGTCTACTTCCTAAACAACCTGTAAGTCCAAATTCTATTAAAACATATTTGCCTTTAAAATCAGATAGAGCGATGGATTTACCTGCTAAATTGGGTGCTTGAAAGTCAGGAGCTTGGTCACCAATAGTTAAGTCAAGAGCGTTTGCTAACCAATTTTTTAAAAATTGCCCGTCTTTAGTTGCCTTTAATTCAGGTGATAAAGCCTCATATAATTTAACGGTTGTTGTCCTTGGCAAATAAGCTTTTAGCCAACTCAAAGATTGTACAGAAATAAAATAATCTGGATGATTGGCTATAAATTGCTGAGTGATTTCCCAACTCTTTCGTTGGAAATGCCTCATTTCTTTGTCTAATTGAGTAATCTTTTCTTTTTCGGTTGGAGCTAACTGTCCAATTGCTTCATTTAATTCCCCCCATTTTTTGTCAAAAGGATAGGTCAAATTTGTCAATTCATCCGCTTGAGTCTGTAAAATAGAACCATCTACTTTAGCGTTTTCAAAATCGGTTTGCCTAGCATCAAATAAGATATTTGAATTTTCAACATAGACTTTAGCAAATTTAGTTTGTTCAGCCACTCTTAATAATAAACCAATTTGTTTATATGGATGAGTAGCTCCAGTAAACGAAAATTGATTATCCACGATTATCGTAGAATCTATGATGCTTCCTTGTTCAAAATCTACTAGGTGAATTTTTGTAGCATCGGGTAAGTTATTCGTCCATCCTTTTAATTTGAATGAATCTTGTTGAGCCAATAGACAAATAAGAAAGATACCTTGAAAAATAGTTACTAATAATACCTTTTTCATCATTATGATTTTTGAAGTGATTAAATAAATAATACCTCAAAGATGCAAGCAATGCATAGATATTAAAACAGCCAATGAACAGTTGGTAGGCTTGACTGAATAATTGGTAGGGGTGAGTTTTCGAGTAATTTAAAGTTATTACTTGGCGGAGGGGTGAAGAGACTAAACACTTAGGTAATTATCTTTTACCTTCCATTTTAGTAGTAGCAGATTACTTTAGGCATAGTATTTACCTTTTGCTCTTCGTCGGCTGCTTTTAGCCGAATAAGAATAATTTGACTTTAAAAGTCATCAGCACCAAACTCCTTCACTTCATCATAAGGCACTAAAAAAATTTGCACTTCGATACCTTTAAATACCTCTATGCCTTCTTTGGCTTTGATAGGATAAGTAATGGTGTTTGGGAGAAACACGAGGTAAGTAGCCGCTTTTAATCCTAGCGATTTGGCATAATAAGCCAATTGTTTTTTACCATCTTCAAACTGTTTGGGAAAGCGGTAGATTTTGGTTTCAATTAAATATTCTTGATTAGAAATATTGATAATTAAATCGGAGTTGCCCAAGGCAGTTTGGGCTTCTCTATAGCTTTTACCATCTACCATTTGCAAAAAAGCTTGCAAGTAAGTTTCAAAACTATAAACCATTACGGCTTCGGGAATAGATTTGTACGCCCCATTTTCATCCTTTTCTCTGAATGGACGAAATCCTCTTTTTTGAATATACACTTTGAAGGAATCAATCAAAGTATTCATCCTGAAATTACCTGCTTCATCTAAAATATTATGGATGGGCATGCGGTGCATGATATGTTGACTTTCTCCATTGGAGTAGGGGTAAAAAGCATCGTGCAAGCGTTTTCGATAGAGTGGCACCCAAAATTTAACAAAACCTTCTTTATCCCAAGTAATCAGCCCATTGATATGTAATTTTTCAATAGCAGGATGTCCAATTTGGAATTTTATTTTTCTATCATCAAATAATAAGCGTTCTACAAAAGGACGATGTTGTTTGGCAATTTTGACAATGTTTGCGACGTTTTTATCTATTACTAAATTCAAATACCAATGTTCTACTTCCAAATAATCCCGATAAGTAATTCTCTTTTTATTGGGATGGCGTGTCACCAATTGATTGGCAAAACCATTCACCAAACCAGGTTGATTAGCCGTAATTTTAATGATTTTTTGTTTGACTTTGGCGGCAAATAATTGTCCTGTTTCTTGTTCGTGTTGGGCTAATAAGGCTTTGGTTTCTGCATTGGTGAAATAATTAATGGCCATATTGTCAGCAACATTAAAAGGACTAGCATTATCCTGTACAATGCCTGTGATATTAGAAACGCCTACTAAAATGACGCTGTGTAAACTATGTTGACTTCTGTTATGGTAGGCCTTTCGAATACTGTGTAAAAAATCACCAAAGTATGCAGGATTAATGCCTTCTACTTCATCAACAATGAGTACTAATTTACGATTTTTTATTTGTTCGATTCTGTAGAGAATATTACTAATATCTGTTAAAGGTAGATTAATATTCCAAAATTTGTTTAGCTCTTCGACCAAATTTGTAAGGAAAGATTCGAGGGGCGCATTTCTATAACTTTCAAAATTAATATGTGCCACCTCATACCCGTTTTCTTCTAAGTCAATAGTCAATTGCCGAAACCAAGTACTTTTACCTGTTTGGCGAGGTGCCCAAACGGTAAAGTATTTTTTTCGAGCAATTAATTGTTCACCAGCCTCAATAAAATTCTTACGAATAATTGTGTAATGATAAGTAGAGTCATTAGGACCAGATGTATTAAATTCACGCATATATTTTTATTCGGTTGGCAATGTACAGCAGATTGATTTTTAACCTTTGTAACGCTTATCACATAAGTCGAAATAACTTATTATTTTGATGCTATAGAACAATTTCTATTTAACAAACTTACTAAGAACTATTTTAAAATTCATTTTTTTTGACAGGATTTCAGGATTTACAGAATTTTTCACACTTTAATCTTGTTACCCCAATTCCAATAACTGCCCCACCACCGCCGAATAAGTACTCCCCGTAGTAATACTCGTTTTTTTAGTGTCATTGAGTGTCAAGACATACTTCCCTTTAAAATATTTCTGAATACTGCCAATACTACCTTTGTGTATAATATAAGAACGATGTACGCGTACAAAATCATCAGGTAATTCTTGGGCTAATTTACCTAGACTCCAATCCCCTAAATAGGTCTTGCCAGTATTAGTAAAAACTCGAACGTGTTTGTCTTCTGCTTGAAAATAATGGATGTTTTGATAATCAATCAATAATATTTTATCTCCTACTTTTACAGGAAAAGTAAAGGATTTTTTAGTTGGTTTTAAAGATTCAAATAAGGCTGCCAATTTCTTGAAATCTCCTGTAGCGGCAGCAGTTGTATTTGCACCACCAAACTTGGTTAATTTTTGAATGGCTCGTTCAAAACGAGCCGCTCCAAAAGGTTTAACTAGATAATCGACCGAATAATTTTCAAATGCTTTAATCGCATATTGTTCATAAGCCGTCGTGAAAATAACGAGTGGCTGATAAGTCAATTTTGCTAAGACTTCAAAGCCTGTCATGTCAGGCATTTGTACATCTAAAAAAAGGACATCAGGGCGCAATTCTTCGATTTTATGCAATGCGTCAATACCGCAATCTGCTTCGGCAAGAATTTCTATTTTATCCGCAAAGGAACTTAATAAACGCTTTAGGCGGATACGGGCTGGATTTTCGTCGTCTATGATGATGGTGGTAAACATGCTGGGAAATTTTCAATTTTCAATTTATAATTTTCAATTTTCAAATGGTGCAGACCTTGGAGTGTCTTCAATACCTCCAAGCGTCTATTTGACTCTTATTCTTATTCTTTAACCGCTAATAGCGTAATCGCCACCTGCTTTTTAGGGACATTAATAAAAGCCAATTCATGTTTTTCGGGATATAATAAAGCCAATTTTTTACGAATACTTTGTAGCCCATAACCAGCAGGCATATCATCAGGAAACGGTTTACCGCCATCGTAAATCTGGAAAACCAATTGATTCCCATTTTGACTAATTTCTATTTGAATAGCGATACTATTTGTTGCTTGGTCATATCCATATTTAATCGCATTTTCTACGATTGGTTGTAATAGAAACCAAGGTATTTTAGCATCGAATAATTCCTCTGGGCAAGTTAACTGAAATTGTAATCGTTCGCCAAAGCGAATTTTTTCTATTTCCAAATACGTTTCCAATATTTCAATTTCTTTCTCAATGGTACTCCAATTTTCCGTTTGTCGATTGGTACTGTATTTGAAAAAATGCGAGAGGGCAATTGCCATTTCTTCCGTTTTTGTAGGGTCTTCTTGCGCTAACCCTGCTATGGAGTTTAGCGAATTATAGAGGAAATGTGG
Source organism: Saprospiraceae bacterium (assembly GCA_045106885.1). Taxonomy (GTDB): domain Bacteria; phylum Bacteroidota; class Bacteroidia; order Chitinophagales; family Saprospiraceae; genus JAFMDF01. Next base: position 1,407 of record JBGCFJ010000693.1, on the reverse strand, counting down.
ATTGACTCTGGCTTGTAAAGCATCTAGTTCTGCTTGGGATTGAAGTTCTTTTTGTTTAGAAATAAGTAATTCCTTTTCTTTTTCCCTAAAAATAATTAACTCTTTTTCTTTTTGACGAAGTTCGATATTATGTACTCTAAGATTATTTAAGAAATTACCGATTCCTAAGATTAGCCAACCGATTAAAAAAGTAATAAGCATAGGTGGAAACCCTAATTGTTCTGCATAATAAAAGGAATTGGTAGAATATTCATAGAAATTACTGTAATGAGGTGTCTGATAAAAGTGGTTAATAACAAATAAGCCAATAAGTTGTAACATAAACCCTCCAACAAAAATTAAAGCAAGTTTTTGGATTTCTCGACTTATAAATTTCTGTCCATTAAAAACAGATTTATTTGTTCTATGGAAAATGAAGGTAATAGGAAGTATACTTAATATTAAGAATAAGAGGAATATTTCACTAAACGCATGAAAATGAAAAAAGCGGTAACCAGTAATAAGGAGAGCCAAGTAAATAATTAACTCTTCTCTTTCTAAAAAAAGCCTATTTTTAATGTAATTTCTACTTATTAAATTAAAAATAGATAGTATGCCGACTACTAAGAGAAAAAAAGGATAATAACCAATTGGGGTATGGTAAAGTCGCCAAAATACAAATGATGGACTTTCATTTAGTCGATAAATTTTTAAAGTTATTTGTTCTTGATTTATAAACTCTTTTAATTCTTTTTTTGAAAGAAAGTTAACTGATGTTGAAAATCCAAAAGTCGATTTGATTGAGCGTTGAATGAAAAGAAAATCAGTAAAATCATTTAATATTTTTTCTCCATTCAAAACAATAAAAGAAGTATCTTTTGGATATACATTCTTTGAGTAGGTATTTATTATTTTAAAATATTTAATTGTTTTAGTCTCATTGTTTTTTATTACATAAAGATCGTTTATTTGAGGATTTTTACTAAATTTTGGAGCATCTTCAGTAAGACTAGGCCCAGATGTTATAGGGTTACTGGGTGTTAAATACCTATCAATTATAGGAATTAAAATGGGTGGCAGAATCATTAGACCTAATAGTAAAATATTGAAGTAGTTCGTTTTCATTTTCATAACACGAATTTAAGGCATTCTTTGATAAAGATGGTAACCAAAATTGATTACCTTTTTACACCCACAAAGAAACCCCTAATCCAACCTCCAATCCATCATTTTCTGATGAACTGTCCAAATGAGGCGTGAACGACCTCTTTTAAAGCCGTGAAATTTTTACGCCAAATAGTAACCCCAGTAAACGACAAACATCTTGACTGAAAAACTCATAAGACTTGGGAGGTCCAAAAGCAGGGATTACCAAGACGAACAAAATTTTATAAAATATGCAATTCGAGGAAACACTCAAAAAAAAAC
>JBGCFJ010000692.1:0-10775 GCA_045106885.1 Saprospiraceae bacterium | reverse complement strand
ATTAACCAATCCGTCTATACCGTTAATACGGCGAGGTTAAACGAAGGTGTTTATTTGGTAGTTTTTGATTTTGGAGCGGCAGAACAGTTCGTACGAAAAATGCTTATCGAATAAATATTTAAAAATATTTTAATATAAAATCTATTTTCATCGAACAAACATAAATTTCTTTCCGTATCATTAAAACAATTGCAAATTCATCTATTTTTAAAATAATATTTTATTTTTTGATGTTTTTAAAAAAAAAATTCAGAAAAAAATTTAATACTATATAAATATATATGTATATTTGCTTCATAATTACGGAAAAAGCCAAAACTCTGGCTTTTTAAAATTACTCTCACTTACAACTTCCGATTAAAGTATAAAACCTTAGTTATTATAAAATAACTTTTTGGTTTTATTTTAGTTTTTCTAGATAACAAAGCTATTAATTTTGAAAAACTAAAATAAAATGAATAGGTCATTTTCATAAGTATTTACTAAAGTTTATCCCCAAAATATTTCTGACTATTATTTTCAGAAATATTCCTGTCTACAATAAAGAATCGATAGATCCTATACATACAAAAGAAAATAAAAAGGCTGTAGAGTATATATCAAATGCTCTTCTCTAAATTCAAACACACCAATCAATCTGTCTCGATTTAATTAATCGAGAGAACAAATCTGTAACTGCTTCCTAAGTGGTCCAAGATTCGTTCATTCTAATCAAGAACTATTTTTAAATTTTCAAGGCTAAAAACTCTAACAAGTGAAAGTCAAAAATTTAAATCTAAAGCGATTAATTGCTTCTGAATGAAAAAATTTCAATAGCTCTCTACGCTTTTTGATTTATTATATTTTTAACTGAAACTAGGTAAATGAATAAGTACTAGTAAGTAGCGTTTTCAATTGGTACTAACGAAGAAATTTGTTAGGAGTAATTTGGATTTTCATGCTAAAGGTGAATTATTTTGCCAATACTTTGAATCTAAAAATTACTCATTAATTGTCAAGTGTTAGCTTACCATCCTTTTCATTGATTTTTATACACACATTCCTTTTGAGTGCTTCACACTAGGCTACTCGTGGGCAAACTTCTATGAAGTTTTGCCTATAATAAGGGATGTTTTCTACACTATGAAACATTATAACGATGAACGTTAGTAACAGACACTGTACTACTGTAGCCTTTTCTATGTTTGCACCTAAGCAAACTAACAAGGTGTTTTGGACACTTAAGCACTTCCTCAACAAAGGCCTTTGCCTTATGCTTTTGGTGTGCTGTCTAATGTTCTCGAATTTACAAGCACAAGTACAAACACAACAAACACTCACTATCCCTATCGATAGTACGATTTCTATTAACACGCTACTTGACTGTAACAACACTTCGAGCTTTGTCACTGATACAGATGAACATCATCTTTATACTGACAATACCCCCCGAAGCGACACCATGAGTATCTGCCCGCAAAATCAAAGTCAAAGGGTTAAAGTAAGCTTTTTGCACTTTGATTTAGCGGCGGGTGATACCCTTCTTGCCTACGATGGTCGCATTCCTTCCTCAACTAATTTGATAGATAAAGCTAGTGGTGTTGGCAACTCTCAAGCCTTTGGTAGTTGGGTAGCTGCACATTGTTCTCCAGATTCTAATCAAACTGGCTGTATCTCTTTTATTTTCAAAACAAATGGAGATAGAACAGCAGCAGCTGGTTTCAAAACTAATATCCATTGCTTGGATAGAAATTTCCAAATTCAAGCACCTTTCATTAATCATACTGCTGAGGAAAACTGTGACCGCCCTTACCAAATCCTCACGATTCCGCCAGCAACCGTATTTTCCTCCTGCGATACGGTTTATAATGATACCACTTTTGTACGCATCAAAAATTCTAACGGTCAAATTTGCTTAGATACTTGCTTGTCCAAGTCAGGAAATATGAGCTTAACGGATACTTTTGCTTTTGGTACTTATCTTATAGAATATAAATTAAAACGAGATAGCAGTGTTGCCCAACAGGTTACTTGTTTCGTTCAACCACCGCTACTAGCTTGTAATGACACGATTAATGTTGCGATGGATGCTAGTTGTCGCATTAGTATTGATCCACATTTACTACTGGAAACGGACTGCCATGCTATTACCGATACTTTACAGTATCAAATTACCATTCAAGACAGGCAAGGTAATCTTATCGCTAGTGGTACTAGCAAAAATGGAGATTATCCGATTATCACCAAAGATTTAATACGATTTTGCAGCGATGAAGTCTATACCGCTGAAATTAAACGAATTTATTACGATGATTTAGATTTATCTTTTTGTAATGATGGTGTTCAAAGCAACGCCTGTTGGACTGTTCTTAGATTTGAGGATAAATTACCACCTTTATTTATAGACCCCATTCAAACAGATACAATTTATACTTGTGATATAAATACCATGCCTGACGCTTTGAGTTTAGCCGCACCAGCAGTATTTGAAAATTGTGATACGCCTCAGGTTAATTTAAAAGAAATAGCGATACCGACTGATGCTAAAATTTGTGATACGAATAGGTATTATTTAGTCGTTTGGGAAGCTAGAGATGCCTGTGGAAATTCCTCCACTAGAGAAGATACACTTAAAATATTTAGACCTGGTGCAGATAAAGTAATTCGACCACAAGATGTATTATTAAATTGTGGGATAGACGATATAACTATTTTGTCCGATGATACCAATCCTTTAGGCGTACCGCATCTTAAAATTGGATTTCAAGATAATGGCATTTTTATACCAACAGATACGATTCCATTAGTCGAAAATGTGATGGTTTGTAATTATCAATTATTGCATACAGATGAACTGGTCAAGGTAAATTGTAGTGAAAAATATTACCGCCATTGGCAGGTATTAGACTGGTGTGCCAATGAAAGAGGACTTCCTATTGATACCCAATTAATTGAATTTAGAGATACTTTAGCGCCAGTCATTCGCTGTACAGACTTTAGTACTTTAGCGACTGCTGAACATATTGCTTTACCCAATACTACTTGTCAGATAGCGGTTGATTTTCCGCTTCCTGAAGCTACAGATGACTGTCATGCAAACCCTACCGTAGCAGAATTTACAGTCGAGGTTTTAACCAATAATATTTGGACCATTTTAAGTACTTCTTTAGCAACAAGTGGTGAATTGGAATATGATACTTTTAGGGTCGGTTATCGAGCTTTTGATGATTGTCAAATTACCCAACCTAAGTCGGATACTTGTTATCGTTATTTTATTATCCATGATTTAACGACGCCTACGGCTATTTGTGGAGATGGTTTGTCTGTTTCCTTAGGTAATAGAGACACTACATTTGTTCATGCAGATGCAATAGATGGTGGTAGTTTTGATATGTGTGAATTGGATACTATTCTAGTTAGAAGAACGCTTTGTAATAATATTTCCGCTTATCAAGGAAAAATTAATCCTTATGTGATTGAACGGTTAGGGCCAAATGTTGACCCTATAGGTTGGGATGCTTATTTAGGATTTACTTGTTGTGATGTCCACCATCCTATTTTTGCCGAATTATTAGTTATTGATAAAAAAGGCAATTATAATACTTGTTCGACCAATATCAAGGTAGAAGACCAAATTCGACCTATTTGCCAGCCATTGGCTCCAGTTTCTGTTTTTTGTGATGAATATCATGCTGAGGATTTTGGTTCCAGTACCGATATTAATGGCAATGATGCTTTTGATGTAACCGAATGGACGCCTTTAATGGGCGATTTAGAAACCTATTATAACCTTGAATTTGGTGACCCTATGCTTGTTTGTGAAGACAATCTACGGTGTGATCCGCCAATGATGGAACAAGAATATCAGTTAGTCAAACAAGACTGTGGCGAAGCAATCATCAAAAGACGGTATAGAGTGATTGATTATGGAAAAAATCAATCTGCTTGGGAAGAACAAACCATTAATTTAACCTATCGAGCTAATTGGAAGATAACTTTCCCTATTGATGTACAGGGAGATTGTGATGCTCGATTTGGTCCACCTACCGAACCTCCTATTCAAAATGGGCACTGTGACCAGTTAAGTTGGGAGTATGAAGATGAATTTTTTGAAGCGGCCAACGATATTTTTGTCAAGGTTTTACGGACTTATTATATCATTAATTGGTGTATTTATGAACCTGGTGATACTCCTTTAATTATTCGCAGAGAAGAGAATTATCAGAAATTTGTGACCAATCCAAAGATGATTTGTAGTGATAGTTTAGCAGATGTTGGATTTATTAAATATACCCAAGTTTTAAAAGTAGTAGATGAAGAAAATCCTTTATTATTAATTGGTAAAGTAGATACCATTATTACTGGAAAAGGAGACGTTTATCCGCTAGGAGAAGAAGACCAAACTTTGGGTAGCGCTCCTTTTGAATGTGATGCGGTCAAAGTCTTCCAAGTATTTGGTCGAGATTGTAATGAAGCAGTTTCTGAAAGTTTAAATTATCAATGGGAATTCCTAATGGACGGCACCATTCTAGCTACAGGAATAGGCGATACGTTTAGTCAAATTGTCTATCCTGGTCCACTGTACGAAGCTCGATGGTGGGTAACGGATGTTTTTGCCAATACTTCATTGATTGCAGAACACTACACTTTTATAGATGGTCTTGCCCCAGTTCCCTATTGTAGCGGTGGCTTAGTCACGGAAATCATGCCTAGTCATAGATTTGCCATCATTAGCGCTGATATGCTTGATTTAGGCAGTTATGATAATTGTAGCGACCAAAGCAATTTAAAAATACGCTTATGGCATCCCGTCCTAAATGTTCCCCGACCAGAAACGGCTGCTGATGTCATGGCCTTACCTGATGTTTTAAAGTTGGGTTGCTTTTTTGTCGGCACCCAAGAAATTTCTTTTTATGTAATGGACGAGGCAGGCAATTTTGACTATTGTACTACTAATGTAATTATACAAAATAATATGCAATCTTGTGCTCGACGTAATGTCGCAGGCGCAATTATCAACCAAGCGGGTGAAGCTATTGAAGATGTTGAAATAATCGTGGAAAGCACAGATGTCAATTTATCTATGATGTCTAATGATACGGGAGGATTTGAGTTTACCATGCCTGACGGTGCAGATTATACTGTTCTCCCTTACAAAAATGATGATCCATTAAATGGCGTTAGCACCTACGATTTGGTTTTAATTAGTCGACATATTTTAGGACTTAATAAATTTGATACGCCTTATAAATACATTGCTGCTGATATCAATCAGTCTGGAACTGTGACTGCTTTTGACCTTGTTCAACTTCGTCAATTAATTCTAAACATTATTCCAATATTCCCCAATAATACGAGTTGGCGGTTTGTAGATATGGTACATGAATTTGACACGATGGAAGCAGGAATGGAATTGGCATCTCAACACGAAGAAAAAACTATTCGCAACCTATCCAGCGATCGATTAGATATGGACTTCCTCGGCGTCAAAATTGGCGACCTCAATGGAAGTGCCGTATCTAACCGCTCTGCTGCATCTCAGGGCAGAAGTCAACAAGATTATTTCACGTTGACTACAGATAACCAAGTTCTTGAAAAAGGACAAATGTACACCGTACCGTTCTACGGTCAATATTTTGAAGTAATCAATGGTTATCAATTTACACTAACATTCCCTTATTTAAAATTAATCCATATCGAAGGAGGTGTAGCAAACACCGAACATTTTGGTCGAACTTTAGCAGACCGAGGTGTTTTAACAACAAGCTGGCACTCTTTACAATCCCATGAAAGTACTACCCCTTTGTTTACCTTGGTTTTTCAAGCAACAAAAGCGGGTCCATTGAATGAGTTGCTCAACATCACCTCCGACCACACCCCTGCTGAAGCTTATAGCTTCAGCGGGACTTTTTTTAACGTTTCGCTTGCTTTTAGCGAGCCATCACCTATTCCTTTTATGGTGTATCAAAATACGCCAAATCCATTCAATCAACAAACCAACATCACTTTCGATTTACCTGCTAAAGGAAATGCCGTTTTCCAATTGGTCAATTCCCAAGGGCAAATCGTTCGAAAAGAAGAAGCAGAATATCAGAAAGGGGTCAATGAAATCCCTTTAGATACCAGAGATTTGCCAGATGGCACTTATTATTATCAATTGTCTACACCTTTTGGCGTAGTCACTAAGAAAATGATAAAAGTGCAGTGAGGCAGTTATTCAGTTGGCAGTCGGCAGTGAGGCAGTAACACAGCTCTGTGAGCTGTGAAGCAGTTGGCAGTGAGGCAGCAATTTCGCCTCCGTGTACCGTAAACCGTAAAACATTGTAAACCGTACACCATCCCAAAGTAAAGATTAGTTTATGTTATAAATAGTTCGATGCTAGTAATTAATTAAAAGCTGTAGAAACACTATAGGAATGTTGAAGCCAACGTGTATTGTTCCATATTAGTCGCAAATCATTGGGAGGAACACCAATCATTTAAAACTAGTAAATACATTTAACCTCGACCGCTTCCGCAACACATGAAACATATTAAAACATTCGGTTTGGCCTTTCTGTGAGATTTAAGGTTGAACTTACTTTCCATACTAGCTGAAAAACTACTTATTTGAGAAATAGCTGGGCGATTTTCGCCTGGCTATTTTTTTGTTAATTCACAACACAAACCTTTTATCATTAATCAACATCCAATTCCCATTCACCTCTAAATAAGTGCCATTTGGAAAGACCGTTTTAAATAACTCAAAAAATTGAGCTGCCTGTTCCCTATCCTTCTTTGTTGCTGCCAGTTTATTGAATAATAAAATACCTCCTGGGTTTAATAAATTGTCTAGTTGTCTTAAATAATGTTCCGTTTCAAAATTATCTGGTACGACATCATCCAAGAAAACATCCATACACAGCAAGTCAAAACGTTCATGACAGTAATGCACAAAAGCAAAAGCATCCGCTGGCATCATCGTGATGGAAGAAGTTAGTTCGGGTAAAGCATATTTATTGGCTAGATATAAGACGTTTTCGTCAATTTCTACGGCAGTATAATGGTAAGACTTATCAAATTTTTTCTCTAACATATAGGGAATACTTCCTAAGCCAAATCCTAGAATTAATACGTCTTTAATAGTTTCAGGTAAGTCTATTTGTTGGAAAGTAAGCGTAAAATTATCGTATAAATCTGCGAAAGAATAAATGGCATTCGCTGTGGATAATTGATAACGTCCACGACTTAAACTCACATATAGGTGAGGATTGATTTCACTAGGCGCACTTTCAATATGAAATTCAAAAAAATAACTTAGGTATTTTTTCCAAGTTGGAATCGTCAAATTATTGAATGTTATAGGCGGTTTAAATTATTAACTATAAATGATGAATGATGAACGATGAATTCATCCATACTTTTCGTTTAAATATAATTAGCCAAACAAAACAGTTTATAGAGCTGTGTTACCATCATTTTGAAAACACCACTGAATCTTGCTGCATTACTTTCCCATTCTTATATTCCCAATGACGGTATTTTTTCGTCTGCTCAAAGATAGCTTTTATTAAGTTACGTTCTACTTCATCAAAAGATTTTTTTCTTCGCTGATAGACTTTTTCTGCTACGTTCATCGCTTTTTCCAATTGATAAGTAGCAGAATCATCTACGCCTCCCCAAGTAAAAGAAGGAATAAATTTTGCAGGAAATCCAGCGCCAAATATATTGGTAAAAATACCTGTCACGGTTCCTGTATTTAACATGGTATTAATGCCACATTTTGTATGGTCGCCCATTACTAGACCACAAAACTGTTCTCCTGAGTTAGCATAATCTTCTAATTCATAATCCCAAACTTTTACCATGGAGTAATTATTCTTCATATTGGAATTATTTGTATTAGCTCCCAAATTACACCATTCTCCAATAACAGAATTGCCCAAATATCCATCATGTGCTTTATTGGAATATCCTAAAACGACCGAGTTTTTAATTTCTCCGCCAAATTTAGAATGAGGGCCAATAGTTGTCGGCCCATATATCTTCGCTCCCATTTTCAAAGTAGCATGATGCCCTAAGGAAAATGCGCCTCTAATCAAACATCCTTCCATCACCTCTGCCTCTTTTCCTATATAAATAGGCCCATCCGTAGCATTCAAGATACTACATTCTACTTTTGCGCCTGCTTCAATGAAAATTTGATGCTTGTTAAAAATGGTATTTGTTGTGCTAATTGGAGCAGATTTTCTATCTTTTGTCAAAGCAACAAAATCCAATTGGATTGCCGTTTTATTATATCGGAACAAATCCCAAGTATGCCTTATCTTCAAAAACGGTGTTCCCTCTATATCGACCCCTTCTAATGCAGCAATTGGTTCATTATTTATCAAGTGAACAATTTGCTCATTCGTCACTTTAGCTGCTATAAAATCATCGCCATCCATTAAGGCTTCATTCAAATCTAATTGAGCGACCAATCTGGTTAATTGAGGAGTAGGAATGACACTACCGTCAATGACAAAATTTTCAGCTTCTATTTGAATAGGATATTTTTCAGCTAAATACTCTTGCGTTAAATAAGACGCTTTTCCTTCTAAACTCTTTTCCCATTTTTCTCGAATGGTCAATATTCCCACTCTTAATTCACTTACTGGACGGGTAAAAGTTAAAGGGAGTAATTGCTCTCTAGCTTCATTATCGAATAAAATAATATTCTTCATGTAGGAATATAGTAATGTTGAATAAAATGTTGGTTGGGCATTAAGCGACTAATGCCCTATATAAGTACGAAAAAAAAGTAATTTTAGTTTATCCTAATTCTTTTAAAATTATCAAAAATAGATTCATTCCTTAATATAGGTAAAACAAAAGCGCCTCAATTGAATTAACTGAGGCGCTTTTATTTATAAAAACCAATATTTTCGATAAAGGCTATTCTGCTTCTTTTTTAGCAAATTTTCCAAATTTCGCAAATTTCTTATTGAATTTATCAATTCTACCCGCTGTATCGACAAACATCATCTTACCTGTAAAGAATGGGTGTGAAGCACTAGAGATTTCTAGTTTGATTAATGGGTATTCATTCCCATCTTCCCATTGGATTGTATCCTTTGTGTTAGCACAAGATTTTGCTAAAAAAGCATAATCAGCAGAAAAATCTTTAAATATTACTGTTCTATATTCTTTTGGATGTGTATCCTTTTTCATATCTATTATTATTTAATTGCTATTTATTTTCAATATTTCTCAAAATCGACTGCAAAGATAAGGATTTTCTTATAATAAATAAAGTCATTAGTAAAAATTAAAAGGATTTTTTCATAAAAAATCATCCGTTTTAAAACGCTATACTACATAACAAATTTTGCCATATCTCCGATGAATCGGAGTAAACTAAATCCAATTTTTGATTTCTTGGGGCTCGATGTCCAAAGAAATCAGACTATCAGGAGCTATTTTTATTTTTATGAGAAAGCCCTTTAAAATTAATGCCTATTTTAGATTAGTGACGAGGTAGAAATAAAGTGTGCCATATTACGCAGTTATGCATCCCATCCGCCAGCGGTTCAATTTCAGCGAAATTTCATCTTCTAAGGGCGCTTAAAAAACCGCATATAGCCAAGCTACATAAGGCTTTTTTAAGGGTTCTTAGAAGTAAATAAGAACAATGCCTGCCCCGATTCATCGGGGTAATATGGCTCAATTTATTCCTGCGTCGTCACTTAAATACAAAAAGGGATAAGTACATTGATACTTATCCCTTTTTAAACCAAGAAGGTTTAATATTATTCCTGCTTTACTTTTGCAGAATAATTTACTCTCAGCTGATTGGATTTACGCAATTTTGTTTTCACATCTTGCACAATTCCCATTGTAACATTACCATCTACTCTAAGAGAAGAAGTAATTCTACCATGTTGAGATTCGTTCACCTTGATTTTATGCTTTTCGATAAAAATTGGAATATCATTGATATTTGAAATTTTATCGCCAAGCTGTAATGTAGGACTTGTTCCATACAAAGCTTGGTATTTCTTTGTTGGCTTACCTAAATAGAGGTAATGTACCAAAGATTTCTGTTCTAACTTAGTTAGTTCCGTTGCAAAAGGAAGTTGAACCGCTACTTTTAATTCTGCATCTCTTAATACGGTAGTTACCATAAAGAAGAATAAAAGCATGAAAACGATATCTGGTAAAGATGCCGTCGACACCTTAGGTGGTTCTTTTCCTCCCTTGTCAGAAAATTTTGACATAATTTACATTTTTTTTCGGTAATTAAAATAATGGTAGTTTTTCGACAAACACTAATTATTCTTCACCGAAGTTTGTTGGTTCTGCTTCAGAAATTACTAAAGGGAACTTAGATCTAATTTCCTTTCTGATGGCTAGTGGAAGGTCATCGCTATAAGCTTGATTATATTTACGTTGACATTCCTCATCCCATAATTCAGAATAAGCTGCTTTTACCTCATTATATACTTCCAAATAGGTTCCATACTTTGTCCCCCGGTCGTTCTTAAGAGAAATAATCGCCTTATTAGGAGCTTCTGATAAATCCTCTCTTTTTTGAGGATTCGCAATAAACTCCTTCGTACGTTCTTTTAAGTCCGCGACATTTGTAGGCTCTCCTCTTACCAATAACTGGTTTTGAGCATTTACCAAAACTGAAAATACATTACGTTTATTCAGTTTTGTAATATCTGGCTCTTCATCAGACCATGGTGGTAACTTTACCAGTACCCCTTTATCTACGTCAATTGTAGTGGTTACTAAGAAGAAAATGAGCAGCAAGAAGGCGATATCTGCCATAGAGC